>JAOPXF010000075.1 GCA_025965295.1 Nocardioides sp. | reverse complement strand
AGGTGCTCGGCTTTCTGCTCCTGCAGGTGCTGGGCATCCTGACCGGCTTCGCCCTGGCCGCGCTGCTGCTCAACTCCGCGGCCGCGATCGTGCTCTACATGGTCTACTCCTTCGTCCTGCCGGGGCTCTTCGAGCTCGGCGCCAACCTGATCGGCTGGTTCGCCGACCTGCGTCCCTGGATCGACTTCAACTTCGCGCAGGGCCCGCTCGTCGACGCGACGATGACCGGCGAGGACTGGGCGCACTTCGCGGTCTCGGGCCTGATCTGGCTCGTGCTGCCGCTGAGCATCGGCCTGTGGCGCGTGCTGCGCGCCGAGGTCAAGTGATGGCCGACGTCAGGGTCCCCGCGGGACCGGGCCTCGGTCACGCGCTGGACATCTCCTCCACGACCCCGGTCCCGTTCACGCGGCTGGTGAGGGTGGAGCTGCGCAAGACCTACGACACCCGGGCCGGCTTCTGGCTGCTCGCCACGATCGGCTTCCTGGTGCTGCTCACCGAGGGCATCGTGCTCGCGGTCACCACCGTGCAGGACGAGGCGATGATGTTCGGCGACTTCGTGGCCGCGGCCGCCTTCGTCACGTCCGTGCTGCTGCCGGTGCTGGGCATCATGCTGGTGACCAGCGAGTGGACCCAGCGGACCGCGATGGTGACCTTCGCGCTGGAGCCTCGGCGCCCGCTCGTGATCCTCGCCAAGGCCGTCGTGGGCGTGATCCTCACCCTCGCGACCATCGCGATGGCGATCGTGGTGGGCCTGGTCTGCAACCTGCTCTACGGGGCCATCCAGGGCAACATCGACTGGACCTTCGGCTGGGCCGGCTTCTTCGGCTTCCTGGTGACCCAGATCTTCGCGATGCTCGGCGGCTTCGCCCTGGCGACCCTGTTCCTCAACACCGCCGCGGCCATCGTGGTCTTCTTCGTCTACCGGTGGGTGCTGCCCGGCCTGATCGCCCTGGGCTCGGCGTTGATGGCGTGGTTCGAGAGGGTCGCGCCCTGGATCGACTTCCAGTCCGCGCAGGGTCCCCTCTACGACATGTCGCTCAACGGCGACGAGTGGGGCCACCTGGTCGTCTCGGGCGTGATCTGGCTGGTGCTGCCCCTCGCCATCGGGATCCGCCGGGTGCTGCGCGCCGAGGTCAAGTAGCCACCGCCGTCGAGCCGGTGCGGCCCGGCTAGGGTCGGCCCCATGACGACACGTGCCGATGGCCGAGCCGACGACGAGCTCCGGCCCATCACGATCACCCGCCACTGGCTCGACCACGCCGCCGGCTCCGTGCTGGTGGAGTTCGGCAAGACGCGCGTCCTGTGCGCCGCCTCGGCCTCCGAGGGCGTGCCGCGCTGGCGCAAGGGTTCCGGGCTGGGCTGGGTGACCGCCGAGTACGCCATGCTCCCCGCCTCCACCAACACGCGCTCCGACCGCGAGTCGGTCAAGGGCCGGATCGGCGGGCGCACCCACGAGATCAGCCGGCTGATCGGCCGTTCACTGCGCGCCGTCATCGACTACCAGGCGCTCGGCGAGAACACGATCGTGCTCGACTGCGACGTGCTCCAGGCCGACGGCGGCACCCGCACCGCGGCCATCACCGGGGCGTACGTCGCGCTCGCCGACGCGATCACGCACCTGCGCTCCAGCGGCGCCCTCACGGGCGAGCCGCTCACCGGCTCCCTCGCGGCCGTGAGCGTCGGGATCATCGACGGGGTGCCCCGCCTCGACCTGCCCTACGAGGAGGACGTCCGCGCCGAGACCGACATGAACGTCGTGATGACCGGCGACGGCAAGTTCATCGAGGTGCAGGGCACCGCCGAGGGGGTGGCCTTCGACCGCTCCGAGCTCGATGCCCTGCTCGCGCTCGCCGAGAAGGGCTGTGCCGACCTGACCCGCCTCCAGTCGGAGGCCCTCTCCCAGTGAGCCGGATCTTCCTGGCGTCGCGCAACCGCAAGAAGATCGTCGAGATGGAGCGGCTGCTGCGCGAGTTCGCCCCGGGCATCGAGGTGCTCGGCATCGACGACGTGCCGGCGTACGACGAGCCCGTCGAGGACCAGCCCACCTTCGAGGGCAACGCGCTGCTCAAGGCGCGCGCCGGCCTCGAGGCGACCGGGCTGCCGTCTCTCGCCGACGACTCCGGGCTGTGCGTGGAGGCCCTCAACGGCATGCCGGGCGTGCTCTCCGCGCGCTGGTCGGGCACCCCGCAGGGCTCGAAGGAGGGCCAGGACGACCGCAACAACGAGCTGCTCCTCGCGCAGCTCGAGGACGTGCCGGACGAGCGTCGCGGGGCGTACTTCGTCTGCGCCGTCGCCTTCTGCCACGCCGGCGGCGAGGACGTGGTCGAGGGCCGGATGACCGGGCACGTGATCCGGGAGCAGCGGGGGAGCGGTGGGTTCGGCTACGACTCGCTGTTCGTCGCCGACGAGCACTCCGCGCCCGGCACCGAGCCGGAGCTCACCTCCGCCGAGCTCGACCCGGAGGAGAAGGACCGCATCTCGCACCGCGGCCGGGCGCTGCGCGAGATCGCGCCGCGGGTCGCGGACGTGCTGGCCGCAAGGTAGGGCGCCACGGGTTGTCGCTGGGAAGGAGCCCGGGAACGGTCCCGCGCGTCCCATCGACATGAGTCGTCTCCTCGCCCTGCCCGCGGTCGTGGTCGCTGCTGTCCTGGTGGTCGGGTGCGCGGCCATGCCCGAGCCCGAGCCCGCACCCCATGCGGAGCCCTCCTCGGCCTCGGGACCTGCGTCCGTCCGGGTGCGGGTCGAGCTAGGCCACTGCTTCGTCGAGCCGGTCTCGTTCGACGGGGAGATGTGGAACGTCGCGTTCGAGGACCAGTTCGGCTGGGGAGGCGTGCCGCCACGACACTGGCGGGGGACCGGGGTCATCGAGCGCGTGGACGACGACGAGGCACGCTTCCGGGACGACGGCGGCGCCACGGTCGTGTTCAGGCCGCTGGACGACCCGTCCGTGCGCCGTGTGGAGAGGGCCCCGTGCGACTGAGCGGCGTACCCCAGCCGCACCCGCCGGACCGGCTGGAACATGTGGTCTGGTGCGCTCGGAGAGATTCGAACTCTCACTGGCCACGACCTAAACGTGGTGCCTCTGCCGTTGGGCTACGAGCGCCGGCTGATGAGTCTACGAAGCGAGCCCCAGGTCCCGGCGGAGCTTGGCGACGTGACCGGTGGCCTTGACGTTGTACTGGGCCAGCTCGATCTTGCCGTCCTCGTCGACGACGAACGTCGAGCGGATCACGCCCTGCACGACCTTGCCGTAGAGCTTCTTCTCACCGAAGGCGCCGTACGACGTCATCGCGGACCGGTCGGGGTCCGAGAGCAGGGTGATCGTCAGGCCGTCCCGCTCGCGGAACTTCGCGAGCTTCTCGGGCTTGTCGGGTGAGATGCCGAGCACCTCGTAGCCGGCGCCCTTCAGCGAGTCGAGCGAGTCGGTGAAGTCACACGCCTGCGTGGTGCAGCCGGGCGTCATGGCCGCGGGGTAGAAGTAGACGATCACCTTGCGGCCGCGCAGACCCGCGAGGGAGACCTCGGAGCCGGTGTCGTCGGTGAGCGTGAAGTCCGGGGCGGTGTCGCCGGGTGAGAGCCGATCCATGCCAGAACACTAGAGCCTCGCGCCCTTGATAGCCTTCCGGCGTGACCAAGGAGATGTCGTCCCTCGAACGCGAGATCGAGGAGACCCGTGAGCGGCTGGCAGCCACCATCGACCAGCTCCTCTACCGCGCCAGCCCCAAGACGATCGCGCGTCGCGAGGTGAGCAGCGTGAAGGCGCACTTCGTGGACCCTACGACGGGCCAGCCTCGCACCGACAACATCCTCAAGGTCGCCGGCGGCGTCGTGGGAGCCGTCGTGCTCTTCGCGGTGATCCGCAAGATCGCCCGCTGACTCCCCGCCCACGGACGTGAGTGGACGCATGAGCAACAGGGCAGCGAAGGCCGACAAGGCCCCGATCAAGATGCTCCACGACCGGGTCATGGTCGAGCTCGACCGCGACGCCGGCGAGCGCCGGTCCTCCGGCGGCATCGTCATCCCGGCGACGGCCGCGATGGGCGCCCGACGCCTGTCCTGGTCCAAGGTCGTCGCCGTCGGGCCGCACGCCCGCTCGGTCGAGGTCGGAGACCGGGTCCTCTTCGACCCCGAGGAGAAGGCCGAGGTCGAGGTGCACGGCGAGGTCTACGTCGTGTTGCGCGAGCGCGACGTGCACGCGGTCGCTGCCGAGCGGCTGACCGACGAGTCCACCGGCCTCTACCTCTGAGCGCAGGGGTTAACGACCCATAACCTTCGCGGCCGGTGGGCCGTTGTGTAGAACATGTTCCCCCGCCACCGCCTCACCGCCCTGGTCGCCGCCCTCACGCTCCTGCCCGTCGGGGTGGCCGTCACCGCGACCTCCGGGGCGGGCGCCGAGCCCGCACCGGCCCCCGCGCTCGCCCAGCAGCAACGCCAGGGCGGGCACTACACCGCGACGATCCGGCGCACGAAGCACGGCATCCCGCACATCACCGCGAAGAGCTTCGGCGACCTGGGCTTCGGCAGCGGCTACGCCGCCGCGGAGACGTCGGCCTGCACGCTCGCCGACACGCTGGTGACGGGACGCGGCGAGCGGTCGCGCTGGTTCGGGCCGAAGGGCGGCTACAACGACCAGGTGACCCTGGACGCCTCCAACCTCCAGGTCGACGCGTTCGTCACCGACCTGCACAACCGCAAGGTCGTGGAGAAGCTGCTCGCCGACAAGGTGCGCGGCCCGGGCCCGCAGGCCCGCGCGATGGTCAAGGGCTACACGGCCGGCATCAACCGCTACCTCGCCAAGGTGGGGCCCGACGGCGTGACCGACCCTGCCTGCCACGGCGCCGGCTACCTCCGGACGAAGGCCACCCCTCTCGACCTCTGGTACGGCGTCTACCTCGCCAACCTGCTCGCCTCGAGCGGGGTCTTCGTCAAGGAGATCGTCGACGCCGACCCGCCGTCGCCCGACGACCCGGGCATCCCGAACCCGACCGCGAGCGCCGTCGACCGCGACCGGCTGCTCGCGGGGCTCGGCAAGGACCCGAGCTCGCCGTTCGGCTCGAACGCGACCGCCATCGGCGGCGGCGCGACGACCACCGGCAAGGGCATGCTGCTCGGCAACCCGCACTTCCCGTGGCGTGGTCGCTACCGCTTCACCCAGCAGCAGCTGACGATCCCGGGCAGGTACGACGTCGCCGGCGCCTCGCTGATCGGCTCACCGGTCGTCAACATCGGCTGGAACAAGGACGTCGCCTGGAGCCACACGGTGTCCACCGCGTACCGCTTCACGCCGTACGAGTACCACGCCACCGGCGCGACGTCGTACCTCACCGACGCCGGCCCGCAGGAGCTCGACCACCGCACCGTCACCGTGACCGTGCGCAAGAAGGGCGGCGGGCTCCGCAAGGTGCACATGGACCTCTACCGGACCCCGCAGGGCTACGTCATCGACGCCCCGGCGCTGCTGATGCCGTGGTCCGCGGAGAGCATCTGGGCGATCCGCGACGCGAACGCCGAGCAGCTGCGCACCGTCGACACCTTCCTGAACATGGGCAAGGCCACCGACGTGCGAGACCTGCTCCGGCGCCAGGACGCCGCCGGCGGCATGCCGTGGGTGAACACGACCGCCGCCGACCGCGACGGCAACGCGCTGTACGCCGACCACTCCGTCGTCCCGAACGTCCCCGACGCCCTCGCCGAGCAGTGCATGACGCCCACCGGGCGCATCCTCGACCAGCTCGCCGGCCTCCCCGGTCTCGACGGCACGTTCGCGGACTCCTCCTGCGCCTGGGGCACCGACCCCGACTCGCAGCGCCCGGGCGTCTTCGGCCCGAAGAACCTGCCGTCCGAGATCCGCCGCGACTGGGTGATGAACGCCAACGACTCCTACTGGCTGCCCAACCCCGCCCAGCCGATCGAGGGCTTCGCGGGCATCATCGGCTGCGAGCAGTGCGAGCGCACGATGCGCACGCGCATGGTCTCCCACTACGTCCTCGACCGGCTGGCGTCGGGCAAGAAGGAGTCGCCGGCCAGCCTGCGGCGTCACGAGCACGCCAACCGCGTGATGGCCGGCGAGGTGATGCGCGAGAACGGTGACCTCGACACCCTGTGCGACGAGACCGGCGAGACCGGGGCCTGCCAGGCTCTCCACGCCTGGGACGGGCACTCCAACGTCGGTTCGCGCGGCTACCAGATCTTCGAGGAGTTCATCGCCCGGCTGCCCGACCAGGGCGTCTGGCTGACCCCGTTCGACGCCAGCGACCCGCTGAACACACCGCGCGACCTCAACACCGCCAACCCGCAGCTGATCCAGGCGATGAGCGATGCGATCGCCTCGCTGCGCGAGCGGCACATCCCCTTCAACGCCACGTGGGGATCGCTCAACGTGGCCGGCGACCGGGGCGCCCCGCCGATCCCGCTGGGCGGCGGCACCGGCGACGCCGCCGGCAACGCGAACGCCCTCGCGTCGCGCTGGGTGAAGGACAACAAGGACCACTACCGCCCGGTGACCTACGGGTCGTCGCACATCCAGGCGATCGCGTTCCTGTCCGGCGGCCGTGTCGACGCCCGCACGATCCTCACCTACGGCCAGTCCGAGAACCCGAGGTCACCCTGGTCGACCGACCAGACGCGGATGTTCTCGCGCCAGCAGTGGGTGCACTTCGCCTTCACGCCGGCGCAGGTCCGCAAGGATCTGATCAGCAAGTACGTCGTGCACGGCTGACACCGGCCCCGGGGGAGGCGCCCGTCAGCGCATCGACCTCGGGAAGCCGTTGGCCCGGGTGTGCGCCGGCTCCCGCGGGGTGTGCAGCCAGGCGCGGAAGAACGGGCCGAGGTCGGCACCGCTCACGCGCTCGGCGAGCCTGACGAACGCGGCGGTGGTCCCGTGACCGTAGCGGTGCCGGGTCGCCCAGGTCCGCAGGATCCGCTCCTGGGTCGTGGCGCCGACCCGGTTGCGCAGCGCCTGCAGGGTCAGGCCTCCGCGCCGGTAGACGGCGCCGTCGAAGATGTCGCCGCGCGGCGCGGGCTCGACCTTCGTGCGCCAGCCGTCCGTGCGGTCCATCAGCCGGACGTTCCTGCGGAACTGCCGGGTGAGGCCGGCGCCACCGTCGTGCGCCGCCCAGAGCGACGCAGACCAGGTGGCGAAGCCCTCGTTGAGCCACGTGTCGTGCCAGCGCCGCAGCGAGACCGAGTCGCCGAACCACTGGTGGGCCAGCTCGTGGGCGATCACGCCGACGTTGCGACCGTAGGTGAAGAACTGGCCCGGGTAGATCGGCCGGGTCTGGTTCTCGAGGGCGAACCCGATCGGCGGCCGCACGACGATGCCGCCGCTGGTCTCGAACGGGTAGGCCCCGAAGATCCGTGAGTAGAAGTCGATGATGTCCGGCGTCCGTGCGACGGACCGGGTCGCGGAGGTGCGTACGGCGCGACCGAGGTGCTCGTTGATCGCGAAGACGTACGGCGTGCCGCCGGGGCTGGTGCCCTCGCGGATCTCGTAGTCGCCGATCGCGACCGTGGCCAGGTAGGTCGTCATCGGGTCGCGGGTCCGCCAGTGCGACGTGGCCAGGCCGTCACCGAGGTCCTCCCGGCTCACCAGGGTGCCGTTCGACACGACGTCCTTGGTGGCGTCGGTCGTCACCCGCACGTCGTAGCGCGCCTTGTCGACCGGGTGGTCGTTGCTGGGGAACCACAGCGTGGCCGCCTCGGGCTCGCCGGCCGCGAAGCCGCCGTCGCGGGTCTCGGTCCAGCCGCCGAGGTAGCCGCGCCCCTTGTCACCGGGCACGCCGGCGTAGGTGAGGCGGACGTCGAAGACCTGGCCGCGGCGGAGCGGTTCGACGGGCACCACGGTCACCTCGCGACCCTGCCGCGACCAGGACGCCGGGACCCCGTCGACCCAGGCGCGACGGGGTCGCAGCTCGAGGTCCAGGTTGAACCTGCTGAGTCCCCTGGAGGCCCGCGCCCGCACGGTCGTGTCCCCGGCGAGGTGGCCGCTCGGCACGTCGTACGCCAGGTCGATCGCGTAGTGGCGGACGTCGTAGCCGCCGTTGCCGTAGCCCGGGTAGTAGGGGTCACCCGCGGTCGGGGAGCCCGGGCCCGGGGCGGCCGCGGCCGGCGCGAGGGGTGCCGCGAGGAGGCCCGTCAGGGCGAGGGCGGCGAAACGGGTCAGGCGCATGTCAGGTCTCCCGAGGTCGTGACGTCCGCCGATCGTAGGTCCTGCCGGTGCCGGGGAGAAGTGCGCGAGGACCGGCCCCTCCCCGGGGCCGGCCCTCGCATCCGGAAGACGTACGGGCGATCAGCGCACCCGCACCGTGAAGACCTTGGTCGTGGCACCGGTGACCTCGGTGGAGCCGGCGACCGCGAGGCGGTACTTGAACGTGCCGGCGCGGGTCTGGCGGCCGAAGGTCACGCGCGCCGAGCTGTCCGCCACCGCCACCGTCTTGACGGCGGTCCAGGTGGCACCGGACAGGCGCTGCAGGACGAGGACCTCGTCACCGATCTGCCGGACCGAGACCGCGTCGGCGGTGAGGACGTCGCCCTTGTCGACGCTGAGCGTGCCGGTGCGGAAGCCCGCGATGCTCGTGACACCCAGCGCGGACTCGTCCGTGGTCGGGTCACCGTCGTCGTTGATCAGGCACCTGACGTTGCCCTGCCAGTGGTAGTTCGTGCCTCCGACCTGGGTCCACACGACCGAGTACGTCGTGACACCGGCGGGCCAGCGCGGGTGGCTGCTGAAGTCGAACTCGGTGTTGCCGCTCCAGAAGCCCTCGTTGTTGTGGAAGTTGAGGGTGACCTCGCCCTGGTTGGTGAGCAGGCGGACGTTGACGTCGTTGGACTGGCCGTCCGGGATGTTCCACGGGTACTCGACCGTGAGCGCGTTGCAGGTGGGGTCCTCGTAGGTCCAGTCCCAGTTGAAGGGCTGCTCGGGGTCGGTGGCCGGGGGCTCCTCCGCCCCCGCGAGGGTCTCGATCGTCGCCGAGGCCTCGTCGCTCACGTTGGCGCCGGTCGGCGGCGTCCCGACGATCGTCGCCGTGTTGTCGACCGAGCCGTGCGCCACGTCCGCGGCGCTGACGACGTGGGCGGCGGCCGGGAGCGAGGGGCAGGTGGTGGTGGCGCCGGCCGGGAGGCCGGCGACGCAGACGGCGCCGGAGGCCAGTGCCGGGATCATCGCGTCGGTGAGCCGGACGTTGCTCAGCGCGACGTTTCCGGTGTTGGTGACCGTGAAGGAGTACGTGAGCGTCTCACCCTCGGCGCCGAGCTCGTCGGCGTCGTCGGAGTCCGCGACCACCTTGGTCAGCGAGACCGACGGGGCGGGCGCCGGCGGGGCCGGCGGCGCGTAGGTGGCGATCGTGGCACTGCCCTGGCCGGTGACCGGGGAGCCGGAGGCCGGCTTGCCGGAGGCCGTCGCGGTGTTGTCGACAGACCCGTGGGTGACCTCGGCGGCCGTGACGACGTGGGTGGCGGCCGGCAGCGAGGGGCAGGTGGTGGTGGCACCGGCCGGGAGGCTGGCGACGCAGACGGCGCCGGAGGCCAGGGCCGGGATCATCGGGTCCGTGACCGTCACGTCGGTGAGGGTGACGTTGCCGGTGTTGGTGACCGTGAAGGCGTAGGTCAGCGTCTCGCCCTGCGAGGCGAGCGCGTCGGCGTCGGGGGAGTCGGTGACCGACTTGGTCAGCGAGAGCGAGGGCGCCGGGGCCGGGCCGACCGGGGGCGCGTAGGTGTTGATGGTGGCGCTGCCCTGGGCGGTGACGTTCGAGCCCGTGGGCGGGGTGCCGGTGCCCGTGGCGGTGTTGGTGACCTTGCCGCTGGTGACCTCGGCGGCGGTGACCACGTGGGTGG
>JAOPXF010000031.1 GCA_025965295.1 Nocardioides sp. | reverse complement strand
CCCCATGGAGCGCGTCGTGGAAGCGGCCGCCACGTTGGCCCGACCCGGCGACACGGTGTTGCTCGCTCCGGGATGCGCCTCCATGGACATGTTCACCAACTACGCCGAGCGGGGCGACGCGTTCGCCGCCGCCGTGCAGCGCAGGAGCAGGACGGCCGACTGACACCGGAGGGGAGCGCGACCGCGATGACGACCGCGAACCCCGAGTCCCGGCAGGTGGCGGCACCACCGGTGCGGGCGGCGCACGGCCCCGCCACCTGGTACGCCGCGCTCCGCGACGCGCTGGACCGGCCGCTGACCGCCTACTACCTGCTGCTGGGGGCGTCCGCGCTGCTGCTGACCATCGGCCTGATCATGGTGCTGAGCGCGTCGAGCGTCTACTCGTTCCAGGAGAACGCCGGCGACTCCTACGCCGTCGTGAAGCGCCAGCTCATGTGGGTCGCTCTCGGCCTGCCCTGCGCCTGGGTCGCGAGCCGGCTGCCGCAGCGCTGGATCCGCCGGCTGGCCTGGCCCGGCTACTTCGTCTCGCTGGTCCTGCTGCTCCTCACCGCCTTCCTCGGCGTCGAGCGCAACGGCAACCAGAACTGGCTGGGCGTCGGCCCGGTCATCATCCAGCCGGCCGAGATCGCGAAGCTCGCGTTGATCCTCTGGGCCGCCCACGTCTACGCCCACAAGGACCGCCGCCTCGGCAGCCTGCACCAGGTGATGATGCCGGTCGTGCCGGGACTGCTGCTGGCCACCGGCCTGGTCGTGTTCGGCCACGACCTCGGCACGGCGCTGGTGCTCTTCGCGATCCTGCTCGGCATGCTCTGGGTGGTCGGCGCGCCGGCGCGTTTCTTCGTGCTGTGCATCTCGCTGGTCAGCGTCGGTGCCATCTTCCTGGCCTCGACCAGCTCCGAGCGGCTCGCCCGCATCACCAACTTCGCCGACCCGTTCAAGGACTTCCACGACACCGGCTGGCAGCCCGCGCACGGCCTCTACGCGCTGTCCACCGGTGGCTGGTTCGGCCAGGGGATCGGGGCCAGCCAGCAGAAGTGGGGCGACCTGCCCGAGGCCCACACCGACTTCATCTTCGCCGTGCTCGGCGAGGAGCTCGGCCTGATCGGCACACTGCTGGTGATCGCGCTCTTCCTCACCATCGCGTACGCCGCCCTCCGCGTCGCCCGCGAGACCAAGGACCCGTTCGTCCGCTACGCCACGTTCGGCGTGGTCGTGTGGCTGCTCGGCCAGATGATCATCAACGTCGGCATGGTTCTCGCGCTGATGCCCGTGATCGGCATCCCGCTGCCGCTGGTGTCGTACGGCGGCTCCTCGCTGGTCCCGACGCTCGTCGCCCTCGGCCTGGTCATCGGCTTCGCGCGCCGCGAGCCCGAGGCCGCCCGGGCCCTGGCCCAGCGCAAGCGGGCGCGCTCCGCCGGGCTCTCCGCGGGCCGTGTCACCGGCCGTTCTCTCTAGCCGTAGGTTTGCCCTGATGCGCGTTCTCCTCGCCGGCGGCGGCACCGCCGGCCACACCTCGCCCCTGCTCGCCACCGCCGACGCCCTGCGCCGGCTCGACCCGAGCGTCGAGATCACCTGCCTCGGCACCCCGCGAGGCCTCGAGAACCGCGTGGTGCCCGAGGCCGGCTACCCCCTCGAGCTGATCGCGCCGGTCCCGATGCCGCGCCGCCCCGGGGCCGACCTGCTCAAGGTGCCGGCCCGGCTGAGCGGCGCCGTCAGGGAGACAATCGCCGTCCTCGACCGGGTCCGCCCCGACGTCGTCGTCGGCTACGGCGGCTACGTCTCCGTGCCGGCGTACCTCGCCGCCCGGCGCCGCGGGCTGCCGCTGGTCGTGCACGAGCAGAACGCCCTGCCCGGCCTCGCCAACCGGCTCGGCGCGCGGGTCGCGACCCGGGTCGCCGTCAGCTTCCCCGCCACCCCGCTGCGGCACGCGGAGTACGTCGGGCTGCCGATCCGGCGGATGATCTCCCAGCTGGACCGGGCGAGTCGGCGCGCCGAGGCGCGCGCGTTCTTCGGCCTCGACCCCGAGCGGCCGACCCTGCTGGTGACCGGCGGCTCGCAGGGCGCCCGCCGGCTCAACGGCTCGGTGTCGGGCGCCGCGCGTGCGCTGGCCGACGCCGGCGTCCAGGTCCTCCACGTCGTCGGGCCCAACGGCGACGCCTCGCCCGAGCCCACCGGTGTCCCGTACGTCGTCCTGGACTTCGTGGACCGGATGGACCTGGCCTACGCCGCGGCCGACCTGGTGGTCTGCCGGGGCGGTGCCTCCAGCGTCACCGAGGCGGCCGCGGTCGGGCTGCCCGCCGTCTTCGTGCCGCTGCCGATCGGCAACGGCGAGCAGGAGCTCAACGCCCGCCCGGTCGTCGACGCCGGCGGCGGGCTGCTCGTGGCCGATGCCGCGCTCACTCCGGAGTGGGTCGCCTCGACCGTGCCCGCCCTCGCCACCGACGGTCCCCGGCTCGCCGCGATGGGCAGTGCGGCGGCGGGTCTGATCCCGCGGGACGCCGACGAGAAGCTCGCCCGGATCGTGCTGGAGTGCGCCCGGAAGGCGCACCGGTGAGGGTCCCGGTCCCCGACGAGATCCTGCCCGCGGACCGGCTGGGCCGGGTCCACTTCGTCGGCATCGGCGGCGCCGGCCTCTCGGCGATCGCTCGGATCATGGCCGCCCGCGGGCTACGCGTGACCGGCAGTGACGACCAGGACACCCCGTTCCTCCCGGCGCTGCGCGAGCTCGGCGTCACCTGCCACCTCGGCTACGCCGCCGAGCACCTCGGCGACGCCGAGACCGTCGTGGTCACCACCGCCGCCCGCGAGGACAACCCCGAGGTCGTCGAGGCGCGCCGCCGGGGGCTGCGGGTGCTGCCCCGCTCGGCCGGGCTCGAGTCCGTGATGAAGGGGCGCCGGGTGGTCGCCGTCGCCGGCACCCACGGCAAGACCACGACCACCTCGTTGCTGACCGTCGCGCTGCTCGCGTGCGGCGCGGACCCGTCGTACGCCGTCGGCGGGGTGCTCTCGGCGACCGGCCGCAACGCCGACGCCGGGAGCGGCGACCTGTTCGTGGCCGAGGCGGACGAGAGCGACGGCGCGTTCCTCGTCTACCACCCGTACGCCGCGGTCGTCACCAACGTCGCGGCCGACCACCTCGACAACTGGGGCACCGAGCAGGCCTACCGAGCGGCCTTCGCCGACTTCACCGACCACGTGGACCGGGCCGGGTTCCTCGTCTGCTGCGTCGACGACCCCGGGGCCGCCGACCTGGCCGCCCTGGCCCGCGATCGCGGCCTGACCGTGGTGGCCGTGGGGGAGTCGGAGCGTGCCGAGGTCCGGGCCACCGACCTGCGCTTCGAGGGCACCACCTCCACGTTCACCGTCCACGACCGTGGCGTCGAGCTCGGCGCGGTCACGCTCGCGATCCCCGGCCGCCACTACGTGCTCGACGCGCTGGCCGCGATCAGCGTCGGTCTGCGCCTCGGCTTCCCCTTCGACCTGCTGCGCGCGGGGCTCGAGGCCTTCGGCGGCACCGGTCGCCGGATGGAGAGCAAGGGCGAGGCGGGGGGAGTACGCGTCTACGACAGCTACGCCCACCAGCCCGTCGAGATCGCCGGCGACCTCCAGGCGGCCCGGGCGGTCGCGGGCAACGGGAGAGTCGTCGTCGCCTTCCAGCCCCACCTGGTCTCGCGCACCCGGATCTTCGGCACCGCCATGGGGGAGGCGCTCGGGGCCGCCGACGAGGTGGTCGTGCTCGACGTCCACCTCGCCCGCGAGGACGCCGACCCCGACGTCACCGGTGCCCTGGTCGCGGACGCCGTCCCCCTGCCGGCCGAGCGCGTCGCGTTCGTCCCCGACCTCGACGACGTCGCGGCCGAGCTCGTCGCCCGGGCCCGACCCGGTGACCTGGTGCTGACCCTGGGCGCCGGCAGCGTGACGAGTGTCGGCCCGCGGGTGCTGGCGCTGCTCGAGGAGCGAGAGCGCTCCGGTGCGTAGCCCCGTGCGTCGCGGTCCCGCGGACCCCACGACCGTCCCGCCCGCCGAGCGGACCACCGCGCGCAGCCGCCGCCGGTTCGCCCGACGACAGTGGGCGCGCCGCTGGCTGGCGTGGCGGTACGTCGTCGCCGTCCTGCTCCTCGTGGCCCTGGTCGCCGGCACCGTCTGGGCGGTCTTCTTCTCGTCGTTCCTCGCGGTGCAGGGCGTGCGCGTCGACGGGCTGCACGATCTGCGCGCCGGCCAGGTCCGGGCCGCGGCCGACGTACCCATGGGCGAGCCGCTCGCGCGCGTGGACCTCGACGGGATCCGGCGCCGGGTCGAGTCGCTGGCCGGGGTCCGGTCGGCCGACGTCACTCGCGAGTGGCCGGACCAGGTGCGGGTCACGGTGGTGGAGCGGGTCGCGATCGCGGTGGTCGAGATCGGCGGGCGCATCCGCGGCATGGACGCCGACGGCGTCGTCTTCCGCGACTACACGCAGGCGCCGGCCGGGCTGCCGCGCGTCCAGACGTCGTCCGGGACCCGCAGCGACGCGCTCCAGGAGGCCGCCCGGGTGATCGCCGCGCTGCCCGCCGACCTGGCCCGGATCGTCGACCACGTCGGGGTCCAGACCGTGGACCAGATCGAGCTCGTGCTCCGCGACGGCCGGGTCGTCGTGTGGGGGAGCGCGGACGAGTCCTCGGTCAAGGCCCGCGTGCTGGCGGCCCTCCTGCAGCACCCCGCGCGGACCTACGACGTGAGCGTCCCCGAGCAGCCCACCACCGCCGGCACCCCCTGACCCGCCCGAAACTTTCGGGCGGGTCGGCGTGCGTGGGCGTGTCGCCGCAATTCCGGGCCCCGCCCTGCCTAGTGTCTTCACCACGGCGAGGTTGACATAACTATAACCCTCAGGTTCAGGGTTACGGTTTCGGACACCTCGCGACTTCCCCAGCGACAGGCCAGCAGCACCCATCCCGTCCGCACCCGGACACGATCAGCGAAGGGCGAATCCGCCGTGGCAGCAGCGCAGAACTACCTGGCCATCATCAAGGTCGTGGGCATCGGTGGCGGTGGCGTGAACGCCGTCAACCGGATGATCGAGGTCGGGCTCAAGGGCGTCGAGTTCATCGCGATCAACACCGACGCGCAGGCGCTCCTCATGAGCGACGCCGACGTCAAGCTCGACATCGGCCGCGAGC
>JAOPXF010000030.1 GCA_025965295.1 Nocardioides sp. | reverse complement strand
TCCCACTCGATGGTGCCGGGCGGCTTGGACGTGATGTCCACGGTCACCCGGTTGATCTCCGGGACCTCGTTGGTGATCCGGGTCGAGATCGTCTCGAGGACGTCGTAGGGCAGGCGGGCCCAGTCGGCGGTCATGGCGTCCTCGGAGGTCACCGGGCGCAGCACGACGGGGTGGCCGTAGGTGCGGCCGTCGCCCTGGACGCCGACGGAGCGTACGTCGGCGAGCAGCACCACCGGCATCTGCCAGATGTCGCGGTCGAGGCCAGCCTTCGTCATCTCCTCGCGCGCGATGAGGTCGGCCGCGCGCAGGATGTCGAGGCGCTCGCGGGTGACCTCGCCGATGATCCGGATGCCGAGCCCCGGCCCGGGGAACGGCTGGCGGTGCACGATGTCGGCGGGCAGGCCTAGCTGCTCGCCGACGAGGCGGACCTCGTCCTTGAAGAGCGTGCGCAGCGGCTCGACCAGCTCGAACTCGAGGTCGTCGGGCAGGCCGCCCACGTTGTGGTGGGACTTGATGTTGGAGGTGCCGGCACCGCCGCCCGACTCGACGACGTCCGGGTAGAGCGTGCCCTGCACCAGGAACGCGACCTTGTCGCCATGCGCCGCCGCGGCGCCCAGGACCTCGGCCTCCGCGGCCTCGAAGACGCGGATGAACTCGCGGCCGATGATCTTGCGCTTCTCCTCCGGGTCGGAGACACCGACCAGGGCGTCGAGGAACTGCTTCTCGGCGTCGACTACCTTGAGGGCGACCCCGGTCGCGGCGACGAAGTCGCGCTCGACCTGCTCGCTCTCGCCCTGGCGCATCAGCCCGTGGTCGACGTACACGCAGGTGAGCCGATCTCCGATCGCGCGCTGCACGATGGCGGCCGCGACGGCCGAGTCGACGCCGCCGGACAGGCCGCAGATCGCCTGGCCGCGGTCGCCGATCTGCGCGCGGATGGACTCGATCTGCTCCTCGACGATGTTCACCATCGTCCAGGTCGGCCGGCAGCCCGCGATGTCCATGAGGAAGTGCTCGAGGATCCGCTGCCCGTGCTCGGTGTGCAGCACCTCGGGGTGCCACTGCACCCCCGCGAGGCCGCGGTCGACCTGCTCGAAGGCCGCCACGGGGGTGGTGGTCGTGGAGGCCAGCACCCGGAAGCCGTCGGGCGCCGCGGTCACCGAGTCACCGTGGGACATCCAGACCGTGTGCTCGGCGGGGAGCTCGGCGAGCAGCGTGCCGGGGTCGCTGACCGCGACGCGGGTGCGGCCGTACTCCCGGGCGCCGGTGTGGGCGACCGTGCCGCCGAGGCCCTGGGCCATCAGCTGGAAGCCGTAGCACATGCCGAAGACGGGAGTGCCGGCCGTGAAGACGTCCGGGTCGATCGTGGGCGCGCCCTCGGCGTAGACGGAGGAGGGTCCGCCGGACAGGATGATCGCCTTGGGGCCGCGGGCCAGCATCTCGGCGACCGGCATCGTGTGCGGCACGATCTCGGAGTAGACCCGCGCCTCGCGGACCCGACGGGCGATCAGCTGGGCGTACTGGGCCCCGAAGTCCACCACGAGGACGAGGTCATGGTCGGGGAGCTCGGTCATGGGCGAACTGTATCGAGGGTCGCAGCCGGCCCAGGTTGCCGCCCTGCCTTGCCTCACCGGGTTTCGAGACGCCTCGCGCCGTCCCGTCGCTCCGCGCCGGTCCGGCGTCGGCTCCTCAACCTCCCCCGCTCTTCCTGTCCTCCGAGCTCCGCTCGGAGGACAGGGCGGGTGAAAATGCACCAGGGCCCGACCGGGGAGGGTGGGTGGTCGGGCCCTGATCGTCCACGCACCTGTTGGACCGTGCCTGGACTGGGGAACCCGGCCACTTTGGGAGGGAGCGTGACTGCCGGGTTCGCTGGCTCAACGAGTCGTCTCGGCGGGGGTTACGGGGTCACGGGCCAGGGTCGGTCGGTTTTTCCCGGGCTCAGCTGACGCCGACGATGGGCAGCCGCAGCGCGGCAGGGGCGTCGTCGGGCACGGCCGGCGAGATCGGCGTCACCGGCTCCAGCCGGGCGTACGGCGCACCGAGGGCCGGCCGGGGGTCGGCATCGCCCCGGTTGGGCCAGAACGCCATCGCCCGCTCGGCCTGCGCGGTGATCGTCAGCGACGGGTTGACCCCGAGGTTGGCGGAGATCGCGGAGCCGTCGACCACGTGCAGGCCGGGATACTCGTAGACCCGCTGGTAGGCGTCGATGACACCGGTCTCCGCCGAGTCGCCGATCGCACAGCCGCCCAGGAAGTGCGCGGTCAGCGGCCGGTTGAACGGCTCGCCGATCGAGCCACCCGCGGTGCCGCCCAGCAGCCGGGCCATCGCCCGCACCGCGGCGTTGCCGGCGGGGATCCAGGTCGGGTTCGGGACGCCGTGGCCCTGCTTCGAGGTGAGGTAGCGCCGGCGGGTGCCGGGGATCCGCTTGGTGTACGTCGTGATCGAGTTGTCGAGGCTCTGCATGACCAGCGCGATCACGGTCCGCTCCGACCAGTGCTTCATGTCGTACAGGTCGGCGACGTTCCTGCGCTGCTTCCACATCTCGCGCAGCCAGGTGCGCCAGCGCGGCCCGGGGCCGTCGCCGTCGGTCAGCACGGTCTGCAGGAGCGACATCAGGTTGCTGCCCTTGCCGTAGCGCACCGGCTCGATGTGCGTGTCGGGGTCGGGGTGGAAGCTCGACGTGATCGCGATGCCCCGGCTGTAGTCGACCGTCGTGTCCGGCGCGATCGCCCCGAGGATCGACTCCGAGTTGGTGCGCGACAGGTAGCCGAGCCGCTGGGAGAGGCGGGGCAGGTGACCCTCGTCGCGCATCCGGTGCAGCAGGCGCTGGGTGCCCAGGGAGGAGGCCGAGAGGACGACCTGCTCGGCGCGCAGCACCCGGGTGGCGGAGGCACGGTTGGTCCTGGCCTTCGTGAACTTCACGTGCACGTCGTAGCCGCCGCCGGCGGACTCCGGGCGCGGCGCGATCCGGGTGACGGTGGTCAGCGGCAGGACCTTGGCGCCCTTCTGCTCGGCGAGGTAGAGGTAGTTCTTGACCAGGGTGTTCTTGGCGTTGTGGCGGCAGCCGGTCATGCAGGCGCCGCAGCCGATGCAGGTCCGGCGGGCGGGACCGGCGCCACCGAAGAACGGGTCGGACACCGTCGTGCCCTGCTCGGCGCCGGGGCCGCCGAAGAAGACGCCCACCGGTGTGGGGTGGAAGGTGTCGCCCACCCCCATCTCGTTCGCGACCTTCTCCATGACGTCGTCGGCCGCGGTGCGCAGCGGGTTCTCGACGACGCCGAGCATCCGCTTGGCCTGGTCGTAGAACGGCGCGAGCTCGGCTTTCCAGTCGGTGATGTGGCTCCACTGGGTGTCGTCGTAGAACGCCGGCAGCGGTTCGTAGAGCGTGTTGGCGTAGACGAGGGAGCCACCACCGACGCCCGCGCCGGAGACGATCAGGCAGTCCTTGAGCGCGTCGATCCGCTGAATGCCGTAGCACCCGATCTCGGGCCGGAAGAGGTAGCGCCTGGTGTCGAACGACGTCTCGGGCAGGTCGTCGTCCTCGAAGCGCGCACCGGCCTCGAGGACGCCCACGCGGTAGCCCTTCTCGGTCAGGCGGAGCGCGGTGACCGAGCCGCCGAAGCCCGAGCCGACGACCAGTACGTCGTAGTCGAAGTCGCTCATGCCCCGACCCAGCTTCTTCATCAGCCGGAGGTTGGCGGTCATCACCTTGGCGTAGGTCTCGTCGGACATGCCGAGCATCGGGGCGAAGCGGATCAGCCGCTGGGTCGCGACAGACTGCGACTCGGTGTAGCGGTGGATCCCCTCGCCGCCCTGCCGGCGACCCATTCCGGACTCGCGCATGCCGCCCATCGGGGAGTCGATGCTGGCGAACGTCGCACCGAACGCCTCGTTGATGTTCACCGTGCCGCACCTGACGTGGCGCGCGATCGCCCGGGCCCGCGCGCCGTCCTGGCTGTAGATCGAGGCGTTCAGGCCGGAGTCGCCCTCGTTGGCCCGCGAGACCGCGTCGGCCTCGTCGTGGAAGCGGTAGAGCGACACGACCGGGCCGAACGTCTCGTGACCGAAGCAGGTCATGTCGGGGCTGACGCCCTCGAGGATGGTCGGCTCGTAGAAGTAGGGACCGAGGTCGGGACGGGCCCGGCCACCGGTGAGCACCCGCGCGCCCTTGGCGACCGCGTCCTCGACGTGGGCGACGACGGTGTCGAGCTGGGCCTGCGAGATCAGCGAGCCCATGTCGTTGCCCCACTCGAGGGCGCCCAGGGTCATCGCCTGGGTGCGGGCCACGAACCGCTCGACGAACCGGTCGTAGACCTGGTCGGCGACGAAGATCCGCTCCATCGAGACGCACAGCTGGCCGGCGTTCGAGAACGACGCGCGGACGGCGCCCTCGGCCGCCTTCTCGAGGTCGGCGTCGCGGAGCACGAGCAGGGGGTTCTTGCCGCCGAGCTCGAGGGAGCAGCCGATCAGCCGCTCGGCGCAGCCCTTCGCCACCAGCCTGCCGGTGGCGGTCGAGCCGGTGAAGCAGACGTAGTCGGCACGACCGATGATCGACGGGCCGATCTCGGAGCCGGGGCCGGCCACCACCTGCCAGAGGTCCTTCGGGAAGCCGGCCTCCTCGAGCAGCGCGGCGGCGTACAGCGCGGTGAGCATGGTCTGCGCGTCGGGCTTGGCGACCACCGCGTTGCCGGCGAGCAGCGCCGGGAGGCCGTCGCAGAGCGCCATCGTGAAGGGGTAGTTCCAGGGCGAGATGATGCCGACGACGCCCTTGGGCACGTGGTTGACCTCGACCCGCGTCAGCCCGGGGACGACACCCAGCTTCCGCTCGGTG
>JAOPXF010000011.1 GCA_025965295.1 Nocardioides sp. | reverse complement strand
ATGCGTATTCCGAAGGCACGAGGTGCACTGAGCGCGGCCCTCTTCCAGGCGATGCGAGCCGGTGCGGACGAGGTCCCCGTCGGTCTCGCACCCGACAGCGACGAGGACGCACAGATCGCCCTCTGGGCGCTGTACGAGCTGCACTACCGGGGCTTCGACGACGCGCCCGACGACCTCGAGTGGCACCCCGGGTTGCTCGCCGTACGGCGTGAGCTCGAGAGGGACCTCGAGGAGCGGCTCCGGGCGCGCTTCGTCGTCGAGATCCCCGACGGCCCCTTCGAGGAGGCGTTCTTCGAGATGGTCGCGGCCGATGACGGGCCCTCGACCGCGTCGTACGTCCATCGGCACGCCGACCGCGAGCAGGTCCTCGAGCTGCTGCGCCAGCGCTCGGTCTACCACCTCAAGGAGGCCGACCCGACGGCCTGGGTCGTGCCCCGGCTCCCGGTGGAGACCAAGGCCGCCCTGATGGAGCTGCAGTACGACGAGTACGGCTGTGGCGACCCCAACCGCCTGCACTCCCACCTGTTCGGGGAGGGCCTCGTGGCCAGCGGCCTGAGCGCCGAGTACGGCGCGTACGTCGACGAGGCGACCGTCGAGGTGTTGGAGCAGAACAACGCGATGTCGCTGTTCGGGCTGCACCGGCGGCACCGTGCCGCGGCGCTGGGTCACCTCGCGGCCTTCGAGGCCACCAGCTCGATGCCCTCGCGCCGGATGGCCCAGGGCCTGGCCCGGCTGGAGTTCCCGCGGGAGCTGATCGGCTACTACGACGAGCACGTCGCCGCCGACGCCGTGCACGAGCAGCTCGCCGTCCGCACGATCTGCGGCTCCCTCGTGCGCAACGAGCCCGCCCTGGTGTCCGAGGTCTACTTCGGCGCGTTCACCTGCCTCGACCTGGAGGCCCGCTTCGCCCGGTCGATGCTGTCGTCCTGGCAGGCCGAGGAGAGGGTGGCGTCGTGAGCGACCGGGCCGGCTTCGACCACCCCGACGAGATCGTCTGCCCCGGCGGCCCGCTGCTGGTGCGCGGCGATCGTGTGGTCATGGACCCCGACGGTGTCGGGCACCGCACCACGCGGCCGGTCAGTGCCGTGTGCCGGTGCCTGCACTCGTCCGACCTGCCCTGGTGCGACGGCACCCACAAGGTGCTGCCCGCCGCGTCACGCCCCTGAGGCGTCACCGATCCGGTCGACGCGGAGCAGCACGCCCCGCTCGCCCTGTCGCACCTCGACGGCCCGGAGGCCCGGCAGGGACGTGAGCCGGTCGCGCACGTGCGCGGCCTGGTCGACGGTGCCGAGCTGGAGGACGGCCGAGCCGCCCGGTGACAGGTGGCGCGCCGCGACCCGCAGGCAGGCCCACGCGACGTCCAGACCATCGTCGCCGCCGTCGATCGCGACCAGCGGGTCCTCGGGGAAGGCGTCCGTCTCCGTACGTCGCACCCACGGTGGGTCGGCGATCACCACCGCGAACCGCTCGTCGGGCCGCAGCGACTCCTCGAGCAGCCCCTCCCGGACCTCGACCAGGTCGGCCAGTCCGGCGTTCTCGGCGTTGCGGCGGTTGTAGGCGCAGGCGACCGGGTTCACGTCGACGCAGACCAGCGGCCGCCGCGAGCGGGCCGCGGCCAGCAGGCCGATCTGGCCGGCGCCCGAGCAGAGCTCGAGCAGCGGCCCGTCCGGCGCCGTACGCAGGAGCTCGACGGCCCAGGCGGACTGGTCGGCGGTCCACGGTCGCGGTCGGAGGACCCGCTCGTCGAACGCGATCTCGAGCTCCCCGAAGGCCATGGTCTCCTCGGTGGCGGCGGTGTTCGTCATGGCAGGGGAGTACCCGATCGGTGCCCCCGCTAACGGCATCCGGGTGTGGCTCAGAAGACGTTCAGCGGGCGGAACTGGACGGAGATCCGCGGGCCGGCGTGCGCGACCTTGGGCACCGCGTGCTCCCAGGTGCGCTGGCACGAGCCGCCCATGACGACGAGGTCGCCGTGGGCCATCTCGACCGCCACCGACTCGCCGCCGCCGCGGGGTCGCAGCACGAGTCGCCGGGGGTCACCGAAGGACACGATCGCGACCATGGTGTCCTGGGTCCGGCCACGGCCGATCGTGTCGCCGTGCCAGGCGACGCTGTCGCGGCCGTCGCGGTAGAAGCAGCAGCCGGCGCTCACGAACGGCTCGCCGAGCTCGGGCAGGTAGTGCTCGGTGAGGGCCTCGCGGGCCTCCTCGAGCACGGCGTGCGGCAGCGGCTCGCCGTCGGCGTACGTGTGCACGAGCCGGGGGACGTCGACGATGCGGTCGTACATCTGGCGCCGCTCGGCGCGCCAGGGGACCTCGGCGACCAGGGCGGTGAAGGCCTCGTCGGCGGCCGGGACCCAGGCGCGGTGCACGTCGACCCAGGCGCCGTGCGACAGCGCCCGGCGCTCCAGCCCGGTGAACGAGCGGAGGCCGGTGGGGGGTGCCTCGAAGAGCGAGCCCTGGAAGTCCACGGGACGAGCATACCAAATGAGTCGAACAGTTGTTCGACTCTCGACGCGGTCGATCGCCGGGCCCCCGGCCGGGGGCCGGGTGGGATCGTGGTGCCCATGACGGAGACAGCCGCCCGGGTGCGCAACCTGACCAAGACGTACGGCGCGGGCCAGGCCCTCGTGACCGCCCTCGACGACGTCAGCCTGGACCTGGCCGACGGTGAGTTCACCGCCGTCATGGGCCCCAGTGGGTCGGGCAAGTCGACCCTGATGCACTGCTGCGCGGCGCTGGACACGGCCGACTCGGGCTCGGTCTTCATCGGCGAGCAGGACCTGACGACGATGAAGGACAAGGAGCTGACCCGGCTGCGCCGCGACGAGATCGGCTTCGTCTTCCAGTCCTACAACCTGGTGCCGACGCTGAGCGCGGAGGAGAACATCCTGCTCCCGCTGGCGATCGCCGGCGGCAAGCCCGACCCGGAGTGGTACTCATCGGTGATCGAGACCGTCGGACTCGGCGACCGGCTCAGGCACAAGCCCAACGAGCTCTCCGGCGGCCAGCAACAGCGGGTGGCGGTGGCCCGGGCCCTGGTCAGCCGGCCGCAGATCGTCTTCGCCGACGAGCCCACCGGCAACCTCGACTCCCGTGCCGGCAAGGAGGTGCTCGACCTGCTGCGCCGCAGCGTCACCGACCACGGCCAGAGCGTCGTGATGGTCACCCACGACCCGGTGGCCGCGGCGTACACGGACCGGGTGGTCTTCCTCGCGGACGGCCGCGTCGTCGACGAGCTCCGCGACCCGAGCCGTGAGCAGGTCCTCGCCATCATGGGGCGGATGACCGCGCCGACCGATCCTCGTGGGTCCTGACGCGCCACCTCAAGACTGCTTCAAGTCCGGCCGATCGCGGGACGGGGCGGTGTCCGGCCACCTACAGTTTCCTCTCGTGGACGAGTTGCTGGTGTCGGAGGGGCGTGCACTCAAGCACGTGCAGGTACGCGAGTACGTGCGTTCCCTCGTCGCCGGCTCCGCCCCCGGATCGCCCGCTCCCTCCGAGCGCGAGCTCGTGCACCGCTTCGGCGTCGCCCGGATGACCGTCCGCCAGGCCATGGACGCGCTCGTCGTCGAGGGGCTGCTGGAACGCATCCCCGGTCGCGGCACCTTCGTGGCCCGCCCACGGCGGATGGCGAGCCGGCTCACGTCGTACACCGAGGAGATGGCCCGCCGTGGCCTCCTCGCCGAGTCCCAGACGCTGCTGGCCCGCCGCGAGCAGGCCGGACCCGGCGTCGCCCGGGCGCTGAGCATCAGCGAGGGCGACGCGGTCATCCACTGGCGCCGGCTGCGCCGCGCCGACGGGGCACCCATGTGCATCGAGGACGCCTACCTCAACGAGATCCTGATCCCCGGCTTCCTGCAGAGCGGCATGCCGACCAGCCTGTACGAGGCACTCGGCTCCCGAGGGATGCGGCCCACCTGGGCCGAGGACTCCATCACCGCCGACGCGGCGAACGACGAGGAGGCCGGGCTGCTCGAGGTCGAGCTCGGCACCGCGGTGCTGCGCCACTCACGGCGCGCGCTCGCCGACGACAAGGTCGTCGAGGTCTCGCGGTCGGTCTACCGCTCGGACCGGTTCACCCTCTGGGTGCAGCTGGGCCAGGAGAGCTGAGCAGCCCCAGCGCCGCGACGGGTTCGCCGGTCTCCTCGCACACCCACATCGGGTCCGGGCCGCCCAGGTCGGGCTGGATGTAGAGCGCGTGCACCGGCGCGTCGTCGCAGCTCAGGCAGATCGGCCAGCGGCCGACGGTCTCGAAGAGCGCGTCCTGCACGTCCTGGGCGACCAGCCCGGCGACGTACGCCGCACCCTCCGGCCACTGCTCTGCCCACCACTTGCGGTCGGACACGGCGTCCTCGAGCACCGACACGGCCGCGGGGGTTGCCTGGTGCCGCGCGACCAGGTCGGCCAGCACCCTGGCCCGAGCGTCGAACAGCAGCGTGTCGTCCACGCCTCCCATCATGCCCCGGAGGCAAGGCGACGGCACCGACGCGCCTCCGCCCACGCCGCCGTGCCTCGCCCTACAGTCGGGTCATGGGAGACCCGCTCCTCGAGGTGACGGTCCTCGGCCCGCGCGACGTCGTCGGCGCGCAGGAGGGCGGCGCCGACCGCCTGCACCTCGTCGCGGACGGAGGCACCGACGCCGGTGCCCGCTCGCCCGAGCCGGCGCTCGTCTCCGGGGTGTGCCGCGAGTCCGAGCTGCCGGTCTTCGTGCTGCTGCGGCTCAACGACACCTGGACGACCACGGGCGGTGAGCTGAGCCGCCTGGTCGGGCTGGCCGAGGACTACCTCGGCTGCGGCGCCGCCGGCGTCTCCTTCGGCTTCCTGGACAGCAACCTCGAGATCGACACCGAGGTCTGCACCCACCTCGCCACCCGGCTGCCCGGCGTGCCGTGGACGTTCCACCGGGCCGTCGACGCGACCCTCGAGCCCGTGCGGGCCTGGCGGGCGCTGGTCGGGCTGCCCGGCCTCGTCGCGGTCCGCTCGGCCGGGTCGCCCCAGGGGATGGCGGTCGGGTACGACGACCTCCTCGCCGTCGCCGAGTCGGACCCCCGCTTCGCCGCGCTGATGATGCCCGGCGGCGGGCTGGTGGCCGAGCACGTGCCGTGGCTGGTCCGGGCCGGGGTGTCCCAGTTCCACCTCGGGCCGCAGGTGCGGCCCGGCGGCACCTACAAGTCGTACGTCGACGCGGGCCACGTCCGCTCCTGGCGACTGATGGTCGACAGCGCGGTCCGGCGCGCGCTCGGGTCCGCCGGGTGACGGTCCTCATCGACCCGCCGAACGCGGCGGGGCACGGCCGCCTGTGGTCGCACCTGGCCAGCGACGCGTCGTACGACGAGCTGCACGCGTTCGCCCGGGTCGTCGGCATCCCCGAGCGCGGCTTCGACCGGGACCACTACGACGTGCCGGCCGAGTGGTACGACCGGGTCGTCGCGGCCGGGGCCGAGCCGGTCTCCTCGCGGGAGCTCGTGCGCCGGCTGATCGCCGCCGGCCTGCGTCGGCGCAAGGGTGGTCGCACGTAGGCTGCACGCAATCGTTCAATTGCTGGGAAGACGACCGGTTCAGGGTTCGGCCCGGTGCTCTTCCCAACAATTGAACGGAAATGTGCGCGAGAGCCGGCTGCTGGTCAACCCAGCGCGAGCGTCTCGAGCTCGCGCTCGACGTTGGCGCGGGCGGTGGCCTCCCAGTGCTCGCGGGCGTACGCCGTGTGGAACAGCCGTGGCTTGGCGAGCAGGTCGCGGAGGATGGCCGCCCGGCCCAGCGCGAAGTCGTCGTCGGTGACGTGGGCGTACTCGCCGCGCACGGAGGCGACGTACTGCGCGTAGCGCTCCGGGGGCGCGGCCAGGATGGCCAGGTCGGCGTCGGAGAGGACGCACCCGTCGACGTCCGAGTCGGCGGGCCGGTGGGTCTCGGTGAGCCGGACCAGGCGCGCCACCTCGGTCACAACACCGGCGTCGACGCCGAGGCCTGGCAGGTCTCGCTCGGCCCAGGCGGCCGACCGTTCCTCGGCCCCCGGCCTCCCGTCGTAGACACCGTCGTGGAACCACGCGGCCAGCCGGACGGTCACCGGGTCCGCGGGCGTGCCCGCGGCGAGTAGCTCGTCGATGCGGGTCAGCACCTCGGTCAGGTGCCGGGTGTCGTGGTAGCCGCGGGCCGGGTCGGAGTACGCCGCGAGCAGCCGGTCGCGGACGTCCCTGCCGTCCGGCAGCGGCCACCGCTCGGCGAGGTCCATGGGCGTCAGGAGCCGTCCGAGGGATAGCACTGGACGGCGCCACCCTGCTCTGCGGCCGGTGCGTGCGGCAGCGCGATCGCACCGACGTCGGTGTCCCGACTCGTCGTGATCGAGAACGGGGCCGAGCTCCTCTTCAGGAACTTGCAGTATCCGTATGAGCTCTGCTCATAACCCCCAGCGTCGGGGTCGGGATTCACCGCCACGACCATGCCGGCCTGGGTGGTGAGTTGGGTTGCGAAGAAGAACTGTCCTTCGCCGTTGGTCCTGGTGTCAGCGATTCTGACGCCCGCCTTGTCGAACAGGATCACCTGGGCCTTCGCCAGGCCGTAGCCCTCATCCTCCCCGTCAACGACGATGCCGCTGACGGTGGCACCCCGCGTGGTCAGCCGGAAGCTGCCGAAGGCCACCCGGCCGGGCTTCACGCGGCCGTTCGTGACGGGGCCGGTGCGCCCGAGGTAGTTGCCGGACCCGGGCGCGACCAGCTTGTAGCGGCCGGGGAAGAGCCCGGCGAACGAGACGCTGCCGTGGGAGGCCCGGGCCGTCCAGAACTGTCCGGTCTTGCGGCTGACCGCGGTGACGAAGACCCGGTGCCGCAGCGGGTCCGGGCCGGCGTAGAGGTCGACGAGCAGGCCTCCCGCCCGCTTCGTCAGCCGGATGTCGAGGTTGGCGCCGGCACCCGGCCTGATCCTGGAGACCCAGGTGCTCTTGCCGGTCCACTGCTTGCTCTTGTCGTAGGTGAAGACGGAGTAGCTGGCGGACGGCAGGCCCCCCAGCGCGAACTGGCCCGACTTGTTCGCGGTCGTGGTGTAGGACTCCTCGGCGGCGTTCGAGGCGACGATCCGCGCTCCGCGGGCGGGCTTGCCGCCCGCCCTGGCGGTGCCGGTGATGACGGCGCCACGGTGCATGCGGACGCTTTTGACCACGGTGTGGTTGGCCCGGACAGTGATCTTCACGTTGGTCGGGGCGTACTTGGTCACGTCGTACGCCGGCCGCTGGTCGGTGAACTGCAGCCAGTAGGTACCGGGAGCCAGGGTCAGGTAGTAGACGCCGTCGCAGGCCTTGCGGGCGCCGAGGTACTTCCACTCGCTGGTGAACCAGGTGACCTCGACCTTCGGCGGGCCGCCCTGGGTGCCGACGATGTTGCCGCGGACCTTGCCGGTCGTCGCCGCGGCCGCGCTCGCGCCGTCCATCGGGGCCAGTATCAGCAGCATCGAGTAGAGCAGCCCCAGGACGACCATCAGCGAGAGGCTGGAGCGGCGGATGGGCTGCGACATGGTGGCGGGCTCCGGGAGGAAGGAACCGTCGGGGCCCCGTGGCGCCCGATCGGACCGCTCAATCCTAGGTGGGCCGCACCGTCCTCCCGTTCAAGAAACCGTCAGGGTTTGCTCAATTCCCCGAGCTCGGGTGGCAGCGGCTCGTGGTGGAGAACGGCCAGCGAGGTGACCGCCCGGGTCAGGCAGACGTAGAGGCGGCGCAGCCCGGTGACCCGGTCGTGCTCGCCGGCCACGATCGCGGCCGGCTCGACCAGCACGACGTGGTCGAACTCCAGGCCCTTGGCCAGGCTGGCGGGCACCAGATCGAGATGCGAGTCGACGTCGCCCTCGTCGCCGAGGACCGCGAAGGTCAGCCCGGCCCCGGCGAGGAGCGCGGCCAGCTCACCGATGCGCGCGTCCGGGACGATCAGCCCCACCGACCCCTCCCGGCCGACCGCCGCCCGCACCGCGTCGAGAAGGGCGGCGCCCTCCGTGGTCGAGCTCGTCGAGACCACGCTCAGCTCGCCGCGGGACCGACGCACCGACGTGGGCGGCTCCAGGTCGGGGGCGATGAACGGGAGCAGGCGCGCTGCGTAGTCGATGACCTCGCCCGGCACCCGGAACCCGCGGGTCAGCTGCTCGACGTGGGCGTCGGGCTTGCCGAGGTGCTCGAGCGCCTCCGCCCAGGAGCGCGTGGCCCAGGGCGTCGTGGCCTGCGCCAGGTCTCCCAGCACCGTCAGCGAGCCGGTGGAGGAGCGCCGGGCGAGTGCCCGCAGCATCATCGGGGAGAGGTCCTGGGCCTCGTCGGCGACGATGTGCGCGACCGAGGGCGTCCGCTCCACGAGGTCGGCCGCCTCGTCGACCAGCACCGCGTCCGCGAGCGACCAGCGCACCGAGGTGGGGGCCTTGGCCGGCCGGTCCCACAGCAGCAGCGCCTGCTCCTCGGCCGTCAGGAGGCCGTCGGCGGCACGGCCGAGGAGCTCCGCGTCGCTCAGCAGCCGCCACACCAGCCGCGCCGGGTCGACCGCCGGCCAGAGCCGCGCGGCGTACTCCTTCACCGGTTTGCTTCTGGCCACGGCGTCCTGCACCCGGTCGTCGGGGGAGTCGCCGGCGTTCTCCATCTTCACGAGGATCCGGTGCGCCAGGGACTGGGGCACCATGGCCCGCGCGGCGCCGTACCGGACCCCGCGACGGCGCAGGGACGCCACCAGCTCCTCGGCCTCGTACGCCGCGACCCGCCAGCGCCGCGCGCCGCGCGGCAGGACCAGTCCCTCGTCCGGCGTGGTGACGTGCGACCAGAGCGCCCGGCGGAGGACCTCGGCGATCCGTGGGTCGCCCTTCAGGGTCGCGACGTCCGGGGTGTCGTCGCCGCGGATCTCCCAACGCGGGTTGACCGCGCGCAGGGTCCGGGCGACGAGCTCGCCGATCGTGGCCTGCGTCGCGTCGATCTCTCCGAGCGCCGGCAGCACGTCGCGGATGTAGCGCAGGAAGCTCGCGTTGGGCCCGACGACCAGCACGCCCTGGCGGGTGAGCTGCTCGCGGTGGGCGTAGAGGAGGTACGCCGCGCGGTGCAGCCCGACGGCCGTCTTGCCGGTGCCCGGAGCGCCCTGCACGCAGACCGAGCGGGAGAGCTCGGAGCGGACGATCACGTCCTGCTCGGGCTGGATGGTCGCCACGATGTCGCGCATCGGGCCGACCCGGG
>JAOPXF010000505.1 GCA_025965295.1 Nocardioides sp. | reverse complement strand
CCGTACACGCTGGTCGTCACCGACGACATGTCGGCGAACCCGGTTGTGTACAACCTCACGGCCTCGCCGGGATGACCCTTCGGGGATGGGCAGTTCCATTCGAGTAATTGGGTGGACGACGGGACTTGAACCCGCGACATCCGGCACCACAAGCCAGCGCTCTACCTGCTGAGCTACGCCCACCATGTCCCGTCCGAAGACGGGCGATTCCGCACGGCTGGGCCGGCGGACGATCCATTCTATTACAGGCGCGAGGCGAACTCTTCGACCACGGCGGCGGAGACTGCCTGCACCTGCTCGGTGGTGGGGCCGGGAGGGGCGACGAACGCCGCCTTGCGGTAGTACTCGAGCTCGCGGATGGACTCGAGGATGTCGGCGAGCGCTCGGTGACCGCCCGCCTTCTGCGGGGCGTTGAAGTAGATGCGCGGGAACCAGCGCCGGGCGAGCTCCTTGATCGAGGACACGTCGACGATCCGGTAGTGCAGGAAGGCCTCGAGGTCGGGCATGTCGCGCAGCAGGAACGTCCGGTCCGTGGCGACGGTGTTGCCGGCCAGCGGCGGGCGGCTGCCGTCGGGGCATTGCTCCTTGATGTAGGCGAGCACGCGCTCCTCGGCCTCGGCCATCGTGACGCCGTGCTCGAGCTCGTCGAGCAGCCCGGAGGTCTCGTGCATGCTGCGCACGAAGTCGTTCATCTGCTCGAGCGCCTCGGCCGGCGGCTTGATGATGATGTCGATGCCCTCGCCCTGGACGTTCAGGTCGAAGTCGGTCACCAGGGCTGCCACCTCGATCAGCGCATCGGCGCCGATGTCCAGCCCGGTCATCTCACAGTCGATCCACACCAGTCGCTCGTTCACGAGACGCAACCCTACGCCCGGGGTGTCAGAGGCCGCGGGCGGCTTCTCAGGCGCCGTTCAGCCGCTCCGCCTAGGGTCGCAAGCATGAAGGAGTGGCTCGGTCTGGTCGCGCGCCTGGTCACCGGCGGCGTATGGATCGCCGCCGGCGCCGTCAAGCTGCCCGACCCCGCGTCGAGCGTGCAGGCCGTCCGGGCCTACCAGCTGCTGCCCTCCTCCGTGGTCCCCACGGTCGGCCAGCTGCTGCCCATGGTCGAGATCGTGGTCGGCCTGACCCTGGTGGTCGGGCTGCTCACTCGCGGCTCCGCGGTGGTCTCGGGGCTGCTGTTCGTCGCCTTCATCGTCGGCATCGCGTCGGTCTGGGCCCGCGGCATCACGATCGACTGCGGCTGTTTCGGGGGTGGCGGCTTCGACCCGGACGCCGCGTCCAAGTACCCCTGGGAGATCGCCCGCGACGTCGGCCTGCTGGCCATGTCCGGCTACCTCGTCTGGCTCCGGAGCACCCGGCTGGCGTTGGACAACCTCCTCTTCCGCCGCATCCCCGCACCCGAAGGACCGTGACCCATGTCGAAGAAGTCCGCCCGTGAGACCCGTGCCGAGCGCGCCGCAGCTGCCCTCATCGAGCAGCGGCGCCAGGAGCGACGGCGTACGACGCTGATGGTCGGCGGGGTGGTCCTGGCGATGGTCCTGATCGTCGGTGCCGGCTTCCTCGTCAACCGGATGCGCGACACCAGCACCGACGTGGCCGCACCGCCCGCGGGCAGCGGCGACTACGGCGTGGCCATCGGGGACAAGACCGCGCCGCACACGGTCATCGTCTACGAGGACTTCCTCTGCCCGTTCTGCGGCGAGTTCGAGAAGGTCTCCCACGAGGATCTGGCCCAGCTCGCCGAGGACGGCAAGGTGTACGTCGAGTACCGGCCCTTCGACCTGCTCGACACCGACTACTCGGTCGCCGCGGCCGCTGCCCTCAAGGTGGTGCTCGACGCCTCGGGGCCCGAGGTCGCCAAGAAGTTCCACGACCTGCTGTACGCCGAGCAGCCCGACGAGGGCGGTCCCTACCCCGACAGCGACTGGCTCGTGAAGAAGGCCGTCGAGGCCGGAGCGACCGAGGCCAAGGTGCGCACCGGGATCGAGAACGAAACCGGCAAGTCCTGGGTCCAGGACGCAACGAAGGCCGCTGCCGACGCCGGCGTGAACAGCACGCCGACGGTCCTGCTCGACGGCACGGTCTTCACCGACGGCCGGACCCCCGACCAGCTTGCCGCGAACCTCGTCGAGGCGCTGAAGTAGGGCAGCACCCGACGTACGCTCGGCGGCATGCAGGTCGAGCGGGTGCAGCGGTGGGTGATGTCCGGCCTGCTGCTGACGACGGCCACGGTGTTCGCCGGCGGACTCACCGTGCTGTCCGGCTCGGTCGACCGCGCCGGCGCGAAGCCCGGCCTGCTGGTCATCGCCGGCGTGGTCGGCCTGATGGCTATGAGCGGGGTCCGGGTCATCAACCAGCTGCCCGTCGTCTCGCCCTGGCTGCTGGTGGGGTTGCTGCCGGCCGCGGTCGGTTCGTACTTCCAGTTCCTCGCCTGACAGAGTGCGAGGATGAGCACCCCGAACTCCCGCACGGCCTTCATCGCCGGCCTTCCGAAGGCCGAGCTGCACGTCCACCACGTGGGCTCCGCGTCCGCCCGGATCGTCGGCGAGCTCGCCGAGCGCCACCCCGGCACGGTCCCCAGCGACTCGGACGCCCTGCGCCGCTTCTACGAGTTCCGCGACTTCGCGCACTTCATCGAGGTCTACCTCGCGGTCGTCGACCTGATCCGCACGCCCGACGACATCCGCTACCTGACCTACGAGGTCGCTCGGGAGATGGCGACCGGCCAGCAGCTGAGGTACGCCGAGCTGACCTGCACGCCGTACACCTCGGTGCGGCCGCACGAGGAGGGGAAGGGGATGCCGATCGAGGCGTACACCGAGGCGCTCGAAGACGCGCGCCGCGCCGCCGAGCGCGACTTCGGGCTGGTCATGCGCTGGATCTACGACATCCCCGGCGAGAGCGGCCTGCCCGCCGCCGTGTCGACGCTGGACTACGCGCTCAACCACCGCACTGAGGGGCTGATCGGCTTCGGCCTGGGCGGTCCGGAGATCGGGGTGCCGCGCCCGCAGTTCCAGCCGCACTTCGACGCCG
>JAOPXF010000473.1 GCA_025965295.1 Nocardioides sp. | reverse complement strand
GCGGGTGCTGGTGCCGGTGAACTTCCGGCTCCGTCCCGACGAGATCAAGTACATCGTCGAGCACTCCGGCGCCCGGGTGCTGCTGATCGACCCCGAGCTCGAGGAGTCCCTCAAGGACGTCGAGGCCGAGTTCAAGTTCGTCCTCGGCGACGAGGGGATCCTCGGCGTGGACGCCGAACCGCGGCCGTGGGAGCCGGACGAGAACGCGACCGCCTGCATCAACTACACGTCCGGCACCACCGCCCGGCCCAAGGGCGTGCAGATCACGCACCGCAACATCTGGGTCAACGCGGTGACCTTCGCGATGCACACTGCCGTCACCGATCGCGACGTCTACCTGCACACGCTGCCGATGTTCCACGCCAACGGCTGGGGGATGCCCTTCGCGATGACGGGGCTCGGGGTCAAGCAGGTGGTGATCCGCAAGATCGACGGCGCCGAGATCCTCCGCCGCGTCGAGAAGCACGGCGTGACGGTCATGTGCGCGGCCCCCGCCGTCGCCGCCGCCGTGCTCGAGGCCGCCCAGAGCTGGGAGGGCGAGATCCCGGGCCGCGACCGGGTGCGGATCATCATGGCCGGCGCCCCGCCCCCGACGAAGACCGTCGCGCGGGTCGAGGAGGAGCTCGGCTGGGAGTTCATCCAGATCTACGGGCTCACCGAGACCTCGCCCCTGCTCACGATCAACCGCTCCCGCGGGGAGTGGGACCACCTCACCCCGGAGGAGCGGGCCACCAAGCTGGTCCGCGCCGGCGCCCCCGCCCTCGGCGTACGCCTGGCGATCTCCGAGCAGGAGGAGAACGCCGGCGAGGTGCTGGCCCGGTCCAACGTCGTCCTCGAGGGCTACTGGCAGCAGCCGGAGGAGTCGGAGCGCGCACTCGCTGACGGGTGGTTCCACACCGGTGACGGCGGCGTGCTCGGCCCCGACGGCTACCTCACGATCGTGGACCGCAAGAAGGACGTCATCATCACCGGCGGCGAGAACGTCTCGTCGATCGAGGTCGAGGACGTTCTCTTCTCGCACCCGGCCGTCGCCGAGGTCGCGGTGATCGGCGTCCCCAGCGAGAAGTGGGGCGAGACGATCAAGGCCCTCGTCGTGCTGGCCGAGGGGGAGGAGACCACCGAGGCCGAGCTGATCGCCTGGTGCAAGGAGCGCGCAGCCGGCTACAAGGCGCCCACCTCGATCGAGTTCCGCGACGACCTGGCCCGCACCGCCACCGGCAAGCTTCAGAAGTTCAAGCTGCGCCAGCCCTACTGGGAGGGCCACGACCGGCAGGTGAACTGACCACTACCCTGCAGCCATGCTGAAGGACGTCGTCGACCTGTTGCACAGCTGGTTCCCGCCCGGCACCGCGGACGGCTGGGACGCCGTCGGGCTGGTGTACGGCGACCCCGAGGCTCCTGTCACCAAGGTGATGTTCGCCGTCGACCCGACCCTCGAGGTGGCGCAGGAGGCGGCCGAGTGGGGCGCGGACCTGCTCGTCGTGCACCACCCGCTGTTCCTCAAGCCGGTGCACGGCTTCGCGGCCACCACGCCGAAGGGCCGCACGCTCGCCGCGCTGGCCGGGGCCGGCTGTGCGCTGCTCACCGCCCACACCAACGCCGACCGTGCGGTCGGTGGGGTCTCCGAGGCGCTCGCGAGTGCCCTCGGCCTCACGGACCTGGCTCCGGTCTCGGCCGCCGCGGACGGCGCGCTCGACAAGGTCACCGTCTACGTCCCGCGAGCGGACGCCGAGCGCGTGCGCGCGGCGCTCGCCGTCGCCGGGGCCGGCCGGATCGGTGACTACGACCACGCGTCGTTCTCGACCCCCGGCGAGGGCCGCTTCCGGCCGTTGGTCGGCGCGCAGCCGGCGATCGGCGAGGTCGGGCGGCTCGAGGTCGTCGACGAGGTCCGGGTCGAGGCGGTGCTCCCGCGCGGACGGCGTACGGCGGTGCTCGCGGCGATGCTGGCCGCCCACCCCTACGAGGAGCCGGCGTACGACGTCGTCGAGCTCGCCGACCCCGGCACGTCGCCGACCGGTGCCGGCCGGATCGGCAGCGTGGCCGAGACGACGCTGGGTGACTTCGCGGCGACCGTGGCCGCGGCGCTGCCCGCCACCGCCCAGGGCGTGCGGGTGGCCGGCGACGCGGGGCGTGTGGTGCGCCGGGTCGCCGTGTGCGGGGGAGCCGGCGACTTCCTGCTCGGCGAGGTGCTGGGCACCGACGCCGACGTCTACGTGACCAGCGACCTGCGGCACCACCCGGCGGGGGAGTTCACCGAGCAGGGTGGCCCGGCGCTGGTCGACGTGGCGCACTGGGCGGCCGAGTGGACCTGGCTCCCGGTGGTGCAGGCGCGGCTGGTTGCCGCCCTGGGCGATACGGTGGAGACCCGGGTCAGCACGCTGTGCACCGACCCGTGGAGTTTCCGCATCTGAACAGTGTCGCCACGACTGAGGAGCACCCGCTGAAAGCCGACCCTTCCGCCCAGATCAAGCTGCTCGACGTGCAGGCGCTCGACGCCCGGGCCGACCAGCTGCGTCACCACCTGGAGAGCCTGCCCGAGCTGGAGGAGATCGCCGCCCTGACGGCGAGCCGGGCCGAGCTCGACAACCAGGCGCGCGACTCGCGGATCGTGGTCGACGACCTCACCGTCGAGCAGAAGAAGATCGACGCCGACGTCGAGCAGGTCAAGACCCGGCGCAAGCGCGACCAGGACCGGATCGACCAGGGGCTGATCAGCAACCCCAAGGACATCGAGCGGATGCAGCACGAGATGGTCTCGCTGGAGCGGCGGATCACCTCGCTCGAGGACGACGAGCTCGAGATCATGGCCACCGTCGAGGACGCCCAGCGCACGCTCGACTCGCTGACCGCCCAGATCGCCGCCGCCGACGAGCGGCTCGCGGCCCTCCGGGTCTCCCGGCAGGAGAAGGGCGGCGACATCGAGGCCGAGCTCGCCCGCCTCGTCGGGCAGCGCGAGAGCGCGATCGAGGGCCTGCCCGAGGACCTGCTGGCGCTCTACGACAAGCTGCGGGGCAACCGTCGCGGGGTGGGTGCCGCCGAGCTGCGCCAGGGCCGCTGCACCGGCTGCCAGCTGAGCATCGACAAGGCCGAGCTCGAGGTGATCCGCCGGGCCCCGGCCGACCTGGTCGTCCGTTGCGAGGAGTGCTCGCGGATCCTCGTGCGCACCCCCGAGTCCGGCCTGTGAGTGTCGACGGCCTCGAGCAGGACCGTCGGCGCGTCGTCGTCGAGGCCGACGGTGGCTCCCGGGGCAACCCCGGCCCGGCCGCCTACGGCGCGGTCCTGAAGGACGCCGTGACCGGCGAGGTGATCGCCGAGGACGGGACCGCGATCGGTGTCGCCACCAACAACGTGGCGGAGTACTCCGGGCTGATCGCCGGGCTGCGGATGGCCGCCGAGCTCGTCCCCGACGCCGAGATCGAGGTCCGGCTGGACTCCAAGCTCGTCGTCGAGCAGATGTCCGGCCGTTGGAAGATCAAGCATCCCGACATGGTGCCGCTCGCGGCCGAGGCGACCCGGCTCGCGCCACCGGACACGACGTACACCTGGGTGCCGCGCGAGCAGAACTCGCACGCCGACCGGCTCGCCAACGAGGCCCTGGACGGCATCCGCAGCGGAGTCACGCTCGGCGGCGGGCTGTCCGACCCGGAGCCCGACTCCCTGATCGAGGAGCTCGAGAGCCCGGCCGAGGCGCCCGCGTCGATCCAGGCGCAGACCCGCGGCTGGTCCGCGAGCACCAGCACCCCGACGACCCTGGTGCTGGTGCGGCACGGCGTGACGGTCCACACCGCCGAGAAGCGCTTCTCCGGTGGCCTCGCCAGCGCCAACCCCGGCCTCAGCGACGAGGGCCGGGCCCAGGTCCGGGCCACCGCCGAGTGGCTGGCGCCGCTGGCCGAGCGCGTCGATGCCGTGGTCGCCTCGCCCGTACGCCGCACCCTGGAGTCGGCGGAGATCCTCGCCGAGGTGCTGGGCAAGGCCGTCGAGGTCGAGCCGGGCTTCGCCGAGATGGAGTTCGGCCGCTGGGACGGCCTGACCTTCACCGAGGTCGCCGAGCGGTTCAAGGACGACCTGGACGCCTGGCTCGGCTCGCTCGACGTCGCCGCCGGGGGTGGCGAGTCCTTCCGGACCGTGGAGCAACGCGTCCTCGAGGGGCTGCAACGGGTGCTCGACGCCCATGCCGGCAAGACGGTCGTCGTGGTCAGCCACGTGACGCCGATCAAGACGCTGGTCGCGCATGCCGTGGACGCGCCGCTGGAGTCGGTGTTCCGGATGGAGCTCTCGCCGGCGTCCGTGACCGTCGTGTCGTTCTTCCTCGGCGGCCGCGACGGCACCGAGCCGCGCGCGTCCATGCGGATGTACAACGCGCTGCCGCCCGGCAACGACGCGTTCGCCTCCGGGGTCCGCTGGTAGCTCAGACCTCGCTGACCACGACGTCGAGCTGGGTGCCCTTCGCCGTGGGTGCGCCGACCTCGACCCGCCAGCCGAGCCGGCCGAGCAGCTCCGCCAGCCCGGCGGGCGCGCGCGGGTTGCCGCCGTCCTCGAGCAGCGCGCGCACGATCCGGCCCTTGGTGGCCTTGTTGAAGTGGCTGACCACCTGCCGTCGGCCGTTCACCTCGTGCAGCACCCGGACCGTCGCCACCCGCTTGGCGAGCGCGGCCGGCGGCCGCCAGAACGCGGCGTACATCGTGGAGCGCAGGTCGACCAGCAGCCCGTCGCCCGTCGCGTCCGCGAACGCCGGCGCGAGCGCGTCGCGCCACACGGCGGCGACGGGGCCGAGGCCGGGGAGTACGGCGTCGCCGGAGAGGCGGTACGCCTGGATCCGGTCGCCGGGGCGCACCAGCCCGAACAGCGACGAGGTGATCGCGAGCCGGGCGGTGGCCCGGCGCCGGGCCGCCGTGGAGAGCGTCGCGACGTCGAGAGCGTCGTACAGCACCCCGGCGTAGACCCGGTCGGCCCGGGCGGTCGGCGCCGCCCGCAGGCCCGCGTTGAGCTCCACCAGGTCGAGCTGGGTGCGCCCGACGCCGAGCGTGCGCGCCGCTGTCGCGGCGTCTCCCGCCGACAGGTCGACCAGGGCGTCGAGGACGCGCTCCCGGGGCTCGGTGAGGCTGGGGAAGCTCAGGGCGGCGAGGTCGAGGGACTTGCCGCGGGCGGGCACGGTCTTGCCCTCACTCGGGGGGAGCACGATCAGCACGGGGCAAGGCTAGGGTGCAGGGCATGCCGAGCAACCGAGTGGTGCACGTCCGCAGGGCCGGCGACGGTGTCGCGGCCCAGACCCTGCGCAACGGGATCACCCAGATCCAGGCGGAGCTCGAGGTCACGCCGGAGTTCCCGGCCGACGTCGAGGCCGCCGCCGCAAAGGCCGCGGCGAGCCCGAGGCTCCCCGACCTGGACCGCACCGACCTGCCGTTCGTGACGATCGACCCCGCGACCTCGACGGACCTCGACCAGGCGCTGCACCTCGAGCGCGACGGCAGCGGGTACGTCGTCCACTACGCGATCGCGGACGTCGCCGCCTTCGTCGAGCCCGACGGCCCCGTCGACCGCGAGGCGCACCGCCGCGGCGAGACGCTGTACGGCGCCGACTCGCGGATCCCGCTGCACCCCACCGTGCTGTCCGAGGGCGCCGCGTCGCTGCTGCCCGACCAGGTCCGCCCGGCCCTGCTCTGGACGATCAGGGTCGACGAGCGCGGCGAGCGCACCGACGTGCACGTGGAGCGGGCCCGGGTCCGCTCGACGGCCAAGCTCGACTACGCCGGGGTGCAGGAGATGGTCGACTCGGGCTCGGCGGCCGAGTCGCTGATGCTGCTCAAGGAGGTCGGCGAGCTGCGCCTGGCGCGGGAGGCGGCCCGCGGCGGGATCTCGCTGCCGTTGCCCGAGCAGGAGATCGACGTCGAGGGCGACCGGTGGGAGCTCGAGTTCCGCCAGCTGATGCCCGCCGAGCAGTGGAACGCACAGATCTCCCTGCTCACCGGCTTCGCCGCGGCCTCGCTGATGGTCTACGCCCGGGTCGGCCTGCTCCGCACCCTGCCGCCGCCGGACCCGCACGACGTCCAGCGCCTGCACCGGGTCGCCCGTGGCCTCGGCATCGAGTGGCCCGCCGAGCAGCTCTACCCCGACTTCATCCGCGCGCTGGATGCCTCGCGCCCGGCGCACGCGGCGATGATCGAGGCCTGCACCCGGCTGCTCCGGGGGAGCGGGTACGTCGCCTTCGACGGCGAGGTGCCGGCCGATCCTCGGCACGCCGGACTGGCGTCGGAGTACGCCCACGTCACGGCACCGCTGCGCCGGCTCGGCGACCGCTACGCCGGGGAGATCTGCGTGGCCCTGTGCGCGGGCACCGACGTACCCTCGTGGGTCCTCGCGAAGCTCCGCGACCTGCCGCACGCCCTCCAGGACTCCGCGCGCCGGGCCCACCAGTACGAGAACGCCGTCCTCGACCTCGTCGAGGCCGGCCTCCTGAGCCACCGCGTCGGTGACGTCTTCCCGGGCGTCATCGTCGACGCCCGTGACGACGACGACCGCCGGGGCACGGTGACGATCCAGGACCCGGCCGTCGAGGCGCCGGTGTCCGGCTCCTCGACCCTCCCGATCGGCGCCGACGTCCAGGTGAAGCTGGTGACGGCCGACGTCGCGAAGCGGCGGGTCGCCTTCGAGCTCGAGAAGGCTCGCTAGCTGTACTGACCGGGCACGTTGGTCGAGATCGTGTGACGACACGAACTGAATGAGCTTGGAAGGCGAAGACCTCCGGGCGTGGAGTGGAGCTGTCTAGAAACCGCTCCCCACCCAGGAGGTCTTCGTGTCCCACGCTAACGCAGCCCTGACCCCGGTCATGCGCCTGAGACTCGCGCGTCTGATCGTCGATGATGGCTGGCCCATCGCTCGAGCAGCCGAGCGCTACAACGTGTCCTGGCCGACCGCGAAGCGGTGGGCCGAGCGGTATCGCCGTCTCGGCCGGGCCGGCATGTGTGATGCCTCCTCGCGCCCGCACCACTCCCCGAAGCGGACCCCGGCCCCGGTGGTGCGCAAGATCGTGCACCTGCGTTGGAAGCAGCGCCTGGGTCCGGTCGAGATCGGCTACCGGGTCGGGTGTGCTCCCTCGACGGTGTACGCCGTGCTGGTGCGGTGCCGGCTCAACCGGCTCTCCCACATCGACCGCGTGAGCGGTGAACCGATCCGACGCTACGAGCACCCCTACCCGGGCTCGATGATCCATGTCGACGTCAAGAAGCTCGGCAACGTCCCCGACGGCGGGGGCTGGCGCTACCTGGGCAAGTTGCAGGGTGACAGGAACCGCGCTTCGACCGCGGCACGTACCGGCGCCCGCAATGCGCGTCGACAACCCAAGATCGGGACCGCGTTCGTCCACACCGTCATCGATGACCACTCCCGGGTGGCCTACGCCGAGATCCACGACGACGAGACCCAGGAGACCGCGACCGCGGTCCTGCGCCGTGCGGTGGCCTGGTTCGCCATACGCGGGGTGATCGTCGAGCGGGTGTTGTCCGACAACGGCAGTTGCTACAAGTCCCATCTGTGGCGCGACACCTGCGCCGAACTCGGCATCACGGCGAAGAAGACCCGGGCCTACCGGCCCCAGACCAACGGCAAGATCGAACGCTTCCACCGCACCATGGCCGACGGCTGGGCCTTCAAGAAGTTCTACTCATCCGAGTCCGCCCGACGAAACGCTCTGCCAGCATGGATCCACCACTACAACCACCACCGGCCCCACACCGCAATCGGCAGATCAGCACCCATCGCCAGGTTGACCAACCTCTCCGGTCAGTACA
>JAOPXF010000445.1 GCA_025965295.1 Nocardioides sp. | reverse complement strand
GTGCCTGACCGAGAGCATCCTCCAGCTCGGCTACACCTGGGTCCTGACGCCGGACCTCGAGGCCGCGCTCTGGCGGACCCTGGAGGGGCGGGCCGGCGTCACCTACCTCGGCGACACCCGGGACCGGCTCGGTCGACCGGCCGTGGGCTTCGCCGTGGCGGCGCGCGACGCCGCGCGCCAGACGGTGCTGTACGCCGACCCGGCGACCGGCGCGCTGCTGGGCAGCGAGGAGGTCCTGTTGCGGGTGGGCCCCGCGCAGGAGGGCCTGGTCAGCACGACTCCGGCGGTGGTGAGCTTCACCGCGCTGGCTGACTCGGCCCGGGTCTCCCGCGCCGACCTCCCCTGATCGCTCAGCAGCTGGTCGTGTCCGAGAGGTAGACCTTCTCGGCAGCGCCGTAGGAGGCGGTCACGCCGGCGCGCTTGGTCTGGGCGTCGTAGCACGTCGAGGAGGCTCCGGTGTTGGTGTAGAGGCGCGCCGCCCGGGCGCGGTTGTTGTAGAACGAGCCGACCGACGTCTCGATCGCGCGGGTCACGTCGGTCCCGGTCTTGTAGATGAACGAGCCGGTGTAGCCGGTGTAGGACCAGACGCAGAACTCCCCCGACTCGCACTGCGAGACCGACAGGGCGGCGGCATCCTCGGCCACGAAGACGACGCCGTGGGGGTAGTAGATCCGGTTGCCGACGACGTGGCCGCCGGGCACCCGCCGTGCCTGCGCCGCGAGCGCCTGGGCCGCGGAGCCCGGCGCGGGTCCGGCGGCGGGCCCGGCCGAGGCCGGTGGCACGGCGGTGCCCAGGACGGTGACGATGAGCAGGACGACGAGGGTGAGGTGGTGCGGTCGGGGTGTCATGCCGGGTGTTGTCCGGCCGCCCGGCAGATCTCACCGGCACCCTCCCGGTGGTCTGGACCGGCCCGTCGGGACCGCCGAATCGTCTAGAGCCGGCGCCAGGTCCCCTCGGACACCACGTCGACGGCCCCGTCGACCACGCGGATCGCGGTCGCGTCGTCGATCGCGTACGCCGGGCCGTCGATCTCCGCCGCCCATCGCTCGGCCGTGGGCAGGACGTTGTCCGGCATCGACGGGTGATCGAGGTGCGGGAAGATCGAGAAGTCGACGACCCCCAGCGTGCGGTCGTCGGCACCATCGGTCGGCCAGTTCACGAACTCCGTCCCGATCCGCGGCGTCATCATCATGCTCCCGGCGCTCAGGCCCACCCAGACCGTGTCGGGGAGCGACGGCAGCAGGTCGGCGAGCCCGGACTCACGCATCCAGTGACAGAGGTACGCCGCGTCCCCGCCGTCGACCAGCAACACGTCGGCCCCGCGGACCCAGGGCAACCAGCGCTCGGCGCCGATGGTGGGCAGCGCCGTGAGCTCCAGAACCCCCACCGAACGCCAGCCCAGGCCGGTCAGGCCGCGCGGAGGGATTCCGGACACGAAGCCGTGCACCCCCTCCGGTCCGCACATCGGGTGGCCCCACTGCGCCGTCGGGATGCAGAGCGCGTCGCACTCCTCGACCGGCTTGCCGAGCAGGTCGAGGAGCGCCTGGTGGATCGACGGGTTGGTGACGCCTCCGGAGGTGAGGAGCAGCTTCACGGGATCTCCCGGGTCGTGGGCGAGCGGGGCTGACAGGCGGATGGACCGGCGAGGTCCTCCAGAATCATCGCCCCCGCCCTGCTCACACGGCCGGGGCCGCCGGCTCCGGCGCGTCGGCCTCGAGCCGCGGCCACTCGGCCGGCCGCGGGATGGCCCGTACGACCCGGCTCAATGTCGGGATCAGCGCGGTCACGGTGACCAGCGCCAGCAGGCCGACGGTGGCCGCCGGCCCGCCGTACACCTCGAGCAGGAAGCCACCCAGCACGGGCGCCAGCGGCATCATCGACAGGGACGTGAACTGCATCGCGGCCCCGATCCGTCCCTGCAGGTCCGCGGGGGTGATGGCCGCGCGGTAGGCCTGGGCGGCCGCGTTGCCGGCCGGGTTGAGCAGGATGCCGAAGAAGATCATCGCGCCCACCAGCACCGGCGAGCTCCAGAAGACCAGCGGCAGCAGGAGCGGCGCCCAGACCCAGGCGGTCGTGATCGCCAGCAACCCGGTGGGCACCCGGTGGATGACGTACGGCGCGGCGAGGGCGCCGAGGATGCCGCCGGTGCCGGCGAGGGCGCTGATGACGCCGATCGCGCTGGGGGAGACGCCGGACGAGACCAGCCGCAGGATCGCCACCATCACCACGGCGTTGACCGCCAGGTTGCTGAAGGCGCCGTACACCATCATCGTGCGGAAGTAGGGGTGGTTCCAGGTGTGCCGGAGGCCGGAGACGAGGTCGGCCCGCCAGGGTGACCGCTCGGTGCGCGGCTCGGGGGACAGGTCGGTGCGCAGCCGCGAGAGTGTCACGAGGGAGATCGCGAAGCTCACCGCGTCGACCACGAACGGGATGGCACGGGCCAGGCTGTACAGCACGCCGCCGAGCGGACCGCCGAGCAGGGCGGCGATGTGCTGGCGGGCCTGGTTCTGGCTGAGCGCGGTGGGCAGGTCCTCGCGGGACACCACGGCGCGGACGGCGGACATCTCGGCCGGCGCGAACAGCCCCGCCGTGGCGCCGGTGAGCAGCGCGACGACGACGAGGTGGGCGAGCGTGAGCGCTCCGAGGGTCAGGGCGACCGCCAGGGAGGCATAGAGGACCACGCCCGCGGCGCTGGTCAGCATCATCAGACGCTTGCGGTCGGTGCGGTCGACGAGGACGCCGCCGGGCAGCAGCGTGACGACGAGGCCGAGCATGAACGCGGCGTCGGGAAAGGCCGCGAGGGCGGCGGACCCGGTGAGGGCGAAGGCCACCAGAGGGAACACGAACAGGCTCATCGCACTCCCCAGCTCGGAGGCGGTCTGACCGATCCAGAGGACCGTGAAGTCGTGGTTGCGGGCGAGCGCGCGATAGCCGGTCATATTCCGCACTATATGATGCGCAATAATAGTTGCGCAATAGTACGTGCGGGATTTTGCTAGGCTTGCCCCATGACGGACGAGGGCAACGGACGGACCCATGACCCCCGGGTGCTGCGGGCGATCGCGCACCCCGTGCGCAACCGGATCCTCACCGAGCTGAGCGCGACCGGCCCGATGCGGGCGGCGGACGTCGCGCGGGTGCTCGGCGTCCCTGCCAACCAGGCGAGCTTCCACCTCCGCCAGCTGGCGAAGTACGGCCTCATCGAGGAGGCGCCCGAGGAGGCGCGCGACCAACGCGACCGGGTCTGGCGCGTCACGCGTGAGACGTTCAGCGTCAACGTCGGCGACATGGAGGCCCAGCCCGGCGGCAAGGCGGCCGCCCGCGTGTTCATGCGACAGAGGGCGTTGTCGGCCCACCAGGCCGTCGACGCGGCATACAGCGACGACCGGTCGCCCGGGCTGCACCGCTCCACCATGGAGACCGCCGTGCGGTTCACCAAGGACGAGGCCGAGGCGTTCTCCGAGGAGCTCGGCGAGATGCTCCACCGCTGGTCCGAGCGCAACCGCGGTCGCGACGACGGGCGGATCACCTACCAGGTGCATGCCATGGTCCTGCCGCACCCCGACCTCGCGCACGAGCGCGCTGCCACGAGCGACGAGGATTCCTGATGCCTGCCCGACTGCGTCCCGCCGACCCGGAGACGGTGGCCGCCGCCCTTGCCCGGGTGGCCGCTGACGAGCCCGACCGGGCCGACCTGCGGCTGCTCACCAAGCACTTCATGGCGGTCCTCGAGGACCGCGCGCCCGGTCACTCGGTCGAGGTGCGGGTCCCGCCGTACGCCGCCGTGCAGGTGATCCCCGGCGTCCGGCACACCCGCGGCACCCCACCCGCCGTCGTCGAGATGGACGGCCCGACCTGGGTCGCGCTCGCCACCGGCGAGCTGACCTGGGCCGAGGCCGAGTCGACCGGCCGGGTCCGCGCCAGCGGCGAGCGTGCCGACCTCACGCCGTACCTCCCGTTGGGATAGTCCGTGACGAAATCGGGGTCGAAGGGCACCGGTAAGGCGCTTTTCGTCACGGACTGTCCCGCCGGATAGGTTGGCCGGCATGAGTGAGACGACCGGCATCGAGGACATCAGGACCAGGGTGAGCGGGCTGCTGCCCGGGATCCGGCAGGACCTCGAGGACCTGGTGCGGATCGAGTCGGTCAGCGCCGACCCGGCCCGCGCGGGCGAGGTGCAGCGCAGCGCCGAGGCGGTCGCCGAGCTGTTCCGCGCCGAGCGCTTCGACACCGTCGAGATCGTCAGCGCCGAGGGCGGCGCCCCCGCGGTCATCGCGCACAAGTCGGGGCCGGACGGCGCCCCGACCGTGCTGCTCTACGCCCACCACGACGTCCAGCCCGAGAACGACCACGCCGAGTGGGACTCCCCGCCGTTCGAGCCGACCGAGCGCGACGGCCGCCTCTACGCGCGCGGCGCGGCCGACGACAAGGCCGGCATCGCCGCCCACCTCGGCGCCCTGCGCGTGTACGGCGACGACCTGCCCGTGAGCGTCACGATGTTCATCGAGGGCGAGGAGGAGGTCGGCTCCGACACCCTGCCCGCCCTCCTGAAGGAGCACCAGGACAAGCTTAGCGCCGACGTCATCGTGATCGCCGACTCCGGCAACTGGGACATCGGCGTACCGGCCCTCACCACCAGCCTGCGTGGCCTGGTCCGCGTCGACGTCGAGGTCCGCAGCCTGACCCACGCGGTGCACTCCGGCATGTGGGGTGGCCTGGTCCCCGACGCGCTGATCACCCTCAGCCGACTGATCGCGACGCTCCACGACGACCGCGGCAACGTCGCCGTCCAGGGACTGCACAGCGGCCCGGCCGCCGACGTGGACTACCCGGAGGAGCGCCTGCGGGCCGAGTCCGGCGCCGTGCCCGGCATCGAGTGGATCGGCGAGGGCTCGGCGGTCGAGCGGCTCTGGACCAAGCCGGCCCTCTCGGTCACCGGCCTCGACGCCCCCAAGGTCGACGGCGCGAGCAACACCCTGGTCGCCTCCGCCCGGGCCAAGATCTCCATGCGCGTGGCCCCCGGCGACACCACCGAGAACGCCCTCGCCTGCCTGCGCGCCCACCTCGAGGCGCACGTCGCCTGGGGTGCCGAGCTGACCGTCACCCTCGTCGACACCGGCGAGCCGACCGCGATCGACGCCACCGGGCCGGCGTACGACGCGGCCCGCCGCGCCTTCACCGAGGCCTGGGACGGCACCGAGCCGGTCGACATGGGCGTGGGCGGCTCGATCCCGTTCATCGCCGAGTTCCTCGAGGCGTTCCCGCGGGCCAGCGTGCTGGTCACCGGGGTCGAGGACCCCGACACCCGCGCCCACGGTGCCAACGAGGGCCTCCACCTCGCCGAGTTCGAGCGCGTGGTCCTGGCCGAGGCGCTGCTGCTCCACCACCTCGGCAGCCTGTGACCCGACGGCCCGCCACCGGATCGTGAGACCGCGGTAGGACGGTCCCTGGGGACGCCTGTCACGATGGGGGCAGGGAGGGAGCACACACCCGGGGCGCGCCCCGGGCCGACTGCTCTCGGAGGACGTATGAACGCGCACGACCGCTCGCCCGACCCCGCCCACGAGGAGGACGCCGCACCGCCGTCGGTACGCCGACGGAGCTTCCTCGGCTACGTCATCGGCGGGGCGACCCTGGTGGCCGCGGCCGACCTGACGCTGGCCGACGGCGCCGTCGCCGCGATACCGACCGCGCCGCAGCCGGCCGAGGCCTACGACCTCAACGACATGCTCACCGACTCGTGCCGGCCGACCGCCAACCTGATCACGGTCACCGTCCACGACGACGGCACCGCGTCCTTCGCGCTGCCCCGCCTGGAGGTCGGCCAGGGCATCACCACCTCGACCGCGATGCTGATCGCCGAGGAGCTCGAGCTCCCGGTGAGCAAGGTCCGGGTGACACTCGCACCCGCCCGCCCCGAGCTCCTCTTCAACCAGCTCACGGGCGGCTCCAACACCACGATCTCGACGTACACGCCGATCCGCGTGGCCGCGGCCGCCGCCAAGGGCGCCCTGCTGGAGGCGGCGGCCATCCAGCTCGGCGACACCGCGGAGAACCTCCGGGCCCGCAACGGTGTCGTGCACGCCCCGGGAGGCTCGAGCGTGACGTACGCCGAGCTGGCGACCAGGGCCGCCAGCCCGGTCACCCGGGCCGTGCGCGTGGAGCTCAAGGACACCTCGGAGTTCCGGGTGATCGGGGTCGGCCAGAGCCGGGTCGACGCGCGGGACGCGGTCATGGGCCGCAAGGACTTCACCACCGACCTGCAGGTGAAGGGCGCGCTGCCGACGATGGTGTGCCGGGCCCCCACGCTCAACGGCACCCCGGAGCGGCTGCGCAACAGGGCGGAGATCCTGCGCATGCCCGGCGTCCGCAACGTCGCCAAGGTCGACACTGGGATCGCGGTGCGTGCCGACACGTTCGGTCAGTGCATCGACGCGATCCGGGCGATGAAGGTCGACTGGAAGGACGGACCCGTTGCCGGCCTCGGGGACGCCGACATCGTCGCGAGCCTCCGGGCCGCGCAGGCCGCGCTGCCGGCCCCGCCGGACAACCCGCTCGCCGAGACCATCGACACCGAGGTGCTGTTCTACTTCCGCAGCAACTCGGCGATGGACACCAACTCGGCGATCGCCGACGTCCGCAAGGACCGGGCGACGATCTGGTCCGGGCTCAAGTCGCCGATCACCGCGCAGCAGCGGATCGCGGAGGCGCTCGGGATGAGCCAGGACCGGGTCAAGGTCAACGTCGTCACGGGCGGCGGCTCCTTCGGCCGGCGCCTGTTCTTCGACGGCGCGCTCGAGGCCGCCAAGATCTCCCAGGCGATGGGGAAGCCGGTCAAGCTCATGTGGCACCGCGCCGACGACGCCCGGGTCGGCCGCGGGCACCCCATGTCAACGAGCCGGATCCGCGTCACCCACGCGAACGGCGAGGTCCTGGCCTTCCAGCAGAGCCACACGAGCGTCGAGACCGACTTCCGGCACGGGCTCGGCGAGATCATCAGCGCGATGGCCGCCGACCTGCCGGCGGGCTACGGGAACCTGGGGTACGCCGAGACGATCTTCGCGCTCACCCAGGAGGTCCCCTACGACTTCGGGGTCGTGGCCCAGACCCTCACCGAGACCGACGACCGGTTCAACACCGGCAGCATGCGCAACATCTACTCGCCCGACGTCCGCTGTGCCGGGGAGCTCGTCGTCGACCAGCTCGCGGCGGCGATGGGGCAGGACGCCTACGAGTTCCGGAGGAAGTTCCTGCGCAACGACCGGGTGCTCGCCGTGCTGGACAAGGTCGCCGAGGTCGGCGACTGGGGTCGCCCGATGCCGAAGGGCACGGCCCAGGGCATCGCGATCCACAAGGAGTACAAGGGCGCCAGCGCCTGTCTCGTGGAGATCGACTGCCGCCCGCGGGTGGTGGACCGCGACATCCGCGACGGCGTCGGGGGCCCGCGGGTCACGAAGGTGACCTATGCGATCGACGCCGGCCTGGTCGTCAACCCGCGTGGTCTCGAGGCCCAGATGCAGGGCGGCATCAACGACGGCATCGCCCTCGCGCTGACGTCGAGCCTGCACCTGCGCGACGGCCACTTCCTCGAGGCCAGCTGGGACAACTACTTCTACACGCGGCAGTGGAACACCCCGCCCGAGGTCCAGGTGGTCCTGCTGCCCTCGGACAGCGGCCAGCCCGGTGGCGCGGGCGAGGCGGGGGTCGCGGCGACGTTTGCCGCGGTGGCGTGCGCCTACGCGCGGGCGACCGGCACGGTGCCGACGTACTTCCCGATCAACCACCGGGACCCGCTGCAGTTCAAGCCCAAGCCGGTCATCCCCCCGATCCCGCAGTCGCCCGTCAACGGGCTCAAGCTGACCTACTGAGGAGCGAGAGATGCCCCGACAGACCTTCATCCTCAACGGCAAGAACATCACCGTCGACGTCCACGACGACGTCCGGGTCCTGTGGGTGCTCCGCGACCTGCTCGGTGTCACCGGACCCAAGTACGGCTGCGGCATCAACGTCTGCAAGGCCTGCACCTCGCACATCAACGGCTTGGCGTTCAACCCGTGCTCGGTGCGCGTGGGCGACCTCACCGCGGACGACGAGGTCACCACCATCGAGGGGCTGCCCGCCACGGTGGGCAAGGAGCTGCACCCGATGCAGCAGGCCTGGCTCGACCGGGACGTCCCGCAGTGCGGCTACTGCCAGCCCGGCCAGATCATGGCCGCGGTCGCGCTGGTGCGAAAGGTACGCCGGGTGGGCCGGTCGGTGACCGAGGCCGACCTCGACGGCATCCGCAACATCTGCCGCTGCGGCACCTACACGCGGATCCGTGAGGCGATCAAGCAGGGCGAGCGCCACATGTAGCCCGGGCTCGGTGCCGGCCGTCAGGAGGCGGCGGGGATGAACACCCGGAAGGTGCTGCCGCTGCCCAGCTCGGAGTGGACCTCGATCCGCCCGGCGTGTCGCTCGACGATCCGCCTGACGATGGCCAGCCCCAGGCCGGTGCCCGGCTGAGAGACGGCCTCGGGGTTGGTGGAGCGGAAGAACTCGGTGAAGAGCTTCCTCTGGTCCTCGGTGGAGATGCCGATGCCCTCGTCGGAGCAGGACAGCACCACCTCGTCCCCCACGCGGCTCAGCGTGATCCGGACCGACCGGCCCTTGGGGGTGTACTTGACGGCGTTGCTGACCAGGTTCGCGCACACCCGGGTCAGCTCCTCGGCGTCGCCCAGGGCGATCATCGGGCCGTCCGGTGCCTCGACGATGAGCGCCAGCCCCTTGCGGTCAGCGGCGACCGACGTGAGGTCGACGACCTCGTCGAGGACGCGGTGGAGGTCGACGGGTGCGGGAATCACCGGGTTGTTCGGGTCGCCGACCTTCGAGAGCAGCAGCAGGTCGTCGATGACCCGGACCAGCCGGTGGGCGCCACGGTCCATGGCGGCGAGCGAGGCGCGGGTGTGTGGGTCGAGGTCCGCCGAGGAGTCGAGGATCTCGAGGTGGCCCACGATGGCGGTGAGCGGGTTCTTGAGCTCGTGGGAGACCGTCGAGATCAGCTGGCTCTTGTAGGTGTCGAGCGCCTGGAGCTCCTCGACCAGCTGGTGCTCGCGCTCGAAGGCGCGGGCGTTGAGGATCGCGCGGCCGAGGTCGTGTCCGATGTCGAGCGCGGCCGCGCCCTCCACGTCGGACCACTCCGGGGCGCCGGGGATCCGGGTCAGCACCAGGTTGCCCAGGCACTCGGGGCCGGCACCGAGGGGCGCGAAGAGGATCGAGCCGATCCCGATGGAGTCGAGGAAGGCAAGGGTCAGCTCGCCCTGCTCGGCCGTGATCGAGGGCCCGAACGGCAGCTCGCGGGCGACGACCTCGACCCGCTGGAACTTCCAGGCTCGACGCGCGGCCGACTCGGCGATCCCGACCAGCTCTCCGGGCAGCTCGATCCGGGTACCGTCGGACGAGTAGATCGCCCCGGTCCCGAGGCCGTCCTCGTCGAAGGTCTGGATCCACATGCCGTAGGCCTGGAAGCCCTCAGCGAGGGCGAGCCGGCTCTCCGCGATGACCTCGTCGACGCTGAAGCCGGCGCCGGTGCTGGCACTGCGGACGATCTTGCGGGCCGCCTCCGCGAGCCGCACCCGCGTCGCCAGCCCCTCACGCTCGAGCGCGGTGACGACGGCGCGGCCGGCCTGCTCGGCGTACTGGTTGAGGACGCGTCGCTGGGCCTCGCCGGGTCGGCGCCCGTCGTTCGGCAGGTCGATCGAGAGCGTGCCGCGCAGCACACCCTCCTCGTCGAGCAGGGGTGCGATCAGCAGGTCGAGCGGGTGCCACGCGTCGGGCACGTCGAGAGGGACGAGATCGGGGACCCACCCCCACTCGTCGCCGATGCCCGGGTCGAGCCGCTCGTGGGGCACGAAGCGGAGCAGGCCCCAGTCGTCGGCCTTGGCGAGCTCACGCTGGAGCCGGTCGATCGGGGTGCGGGTCCCCTGGAGCTGCTCCCGAGCGGCGTCGCTGCCCGCGACGGCCATCACCTCGAGCTTGCCGTCGTCGCGGGCCACCGAGATCGCGGCCACGCCGAATCCGGCCACTTGGGTGACCCCCTCGGCGATCAGCTGGAGGGCGTCGCGCGCCGGGGAGTCGGGCCAGCCGGGCTGCGGGCTCACCGCTCGCGGTCCATCGGTGCCGTCCCGGTCATCGGTCCTCGCATCAGGCTGGGGGGTGGAGTCATGCTACGTGGATCACCCGCTCGCGGTGAGGGCTACTCAGCATCCGGCCCGGTGAATGGGAGCACGGGCCCACGGCCCTTAGACTCGGACCGTGCCTCACCCCAGCAGCGCGCGCAAGGGGGGCGACGGCCGGCTGACCGCCGCCCTCGATCCCCAGGACCAGGGACCGCAGGACGCGTGCGGCGTCTTCGGCGTCTGGGCTCCCGGCGAGGAGGTCGCGAAGCTCACCTACTTCGGCCTGTACGCCCTCCAGCACCGTGGTCAGGAGTCCGCCGGGATCGCGGTCAGCAACGGCCGCCAGATCCTGGTGTACAAGGACATGGGCCTGGTCTCGCAGGTGTTCGACGAGACCACGCTCGCCTCGCTCAAGGGGCATCTGGCGATCGGGCACGCCCGCTACTCGACCACCGGCGCCAGCACCTGGGAGAACGCCCAGCCGACGTTCCGCCCGACCGCCGACGGCTCGATCGCCCTCGGGCACAACGGCAACCTGATCAACACCCACGAGCTGCGCGGCATGGTTTCCGACCTGCCGGGTCCCGCCGACGAGCTCGACCTGCACGCCAAGAACCACGAGGCGTCCACCAACGACACCGGGCTGGTCACGGCGCTGTTCGCGCACCACCCCGACGCCTCCCTCGAACAACGCGCCCTCGAGGTGCTGCCGCTGCTGCGCGGCGCGTTCTCGTTCGTCTGGATGAACGAGAACACCCTGTACGCCGCGCGCGACCCCCAGGGCATCCGGCCGCTCGTGCTGGGCAGGCTGGACCGCGGCTGGGTGGTCGCCAGCGAGGACGCCGCCCTCGCCACCATCGGAGCGAGCGTGGTCCGTGAGGTCGAGCCCGGCGAGATGATCGTCATCGACGAGAACGGCCTCCGCTCCCACACGTTCGCCGCGCCCGAGCCCAAGGGCTGCGTCTTCGAGTACGTCTACCTCGCCCGTCCGGACGCCACGATCGGTGGTCGCAGCGTGCACGAGTCGCGGGTCGAGATGGGTCGCCAGCTCGCCCGCGAGTTCCCGGTCGAGGCCGACCTCGTGATCCCCGTCCCGGAGTCGGGCACGCCCGCCGCGGCCGGGTACGCCGAGGAGAGTGGCATCCCGTTCGGCCAGGGCTTCGTCAAGAACGCCTACGTCGGTCGCACCTTCATCCAGCCC
>JAOPXF010000419.1 GCA_025965295.1 Nocardioides sp. | reverse complement strand
AGGACGAGCGGGGCGACCGGCTGTGGACGACCGACGACCGCATCCACCGGGTGCCGTGGTCGGGGCACCCGGGCTTCGAGTACGGCGTGGTGTCGCCGTCCGAGCCCGTGCTGGCGCCGGACGGGTCGCTCCGGGTCGTCACGTCGAAGCCGTCGCGGGGCAGCTGCACGTTCGAGCTGCTCGCCGGCTCCCCCGGCACCGCCGACCTCACCTCGGCCGCCCGCACCACCCGGCCGCTGCGTGGGTCCGCCCTCTCCGACTGCGCGTCGTACCTGTCGACGTACAGCCCCGACTGGGTCACCGTGCACTCCAGCGACCACCGCGCGGGCGACTTCTGGTTTGTCGAGAAGGGCGGCTCGTGGACGACCTCGCGGCACGACCCGAGCGGGCTCGAGCCGGTCGACGTCGACCGCGGCTGCTGCGACAGCTCGGTCAACGGCTTCGTGCACTGGAACTCCGTCGCCTTCGGCTCCCCCGACGGTCACCAGATCGTGGTGCAGACGCACCTGCTCGGCGACGAGACCTGGAGCGAGCCCCAGGTCATCGACGCGGCGCCGCCGCGCTTCCGCTGCACCTGGCAGGACGGCTACGAGGTCGGCGAGCACGGGTACGCCGTGCTCATGACCTGCCACTCCGGCCAGGTGCGCGACCAGTACCGCGGCGACGCGTACGCCGTGGCGGTCACCCCGGACCTGCGGCACTGGGAGTCCGCGTTCGTGAGCGGCGTGAGCAAGGAGCCGCAGGTGGACGACGACCGGGTCCTGGTCGGCGACACCACCTGGACGGCCGAGGACGGTTTCGTCACGCGCTGACCAGGCCCTCCCCGTCTGGTCACCCGCGCTGGACCGGCAGCGTGACCGGCCCCGAGGGTCCCGCGCCGGTGTCCGGCCGGACCTCGAAGGTGACCTCCTTCGCCGTGGCGGGCACCGGCGCGGGCAGGGTCAGCGAGGTGGTCGACTCCTCCTTGGCGGAGTACGGCATCTGCCCCAGCACCCGCTTGCCGTCGGTCACGACGACCGTGCCCGAGCAGCCCTGGCTGCCCGTGCCGCAGCCGAGCTGCAGCACCGCACCCCCGTCCGCGTCGGTGGTGAGCGTCGTGCTCGTGACGCTGGTCAGCGAGGGGAACTCGTGGCCGGTCGCGGTGTTGTCGCCCTGCGGGTCGAAGCAACCGTCGAACTCGAAGACGGGGTTGGTCACCTCCCGCCCGCTCTTGTCATTGATCGTGAGGTAGCCGGTGAGCTTGGTCGGGCCGCTGGCGGTGAAGCAGTCGTTGCTGTGCACGTTGAGCTCGAACTTGCCGTAGCCCTCGGGGGGCATCGGGACCTGCGGGTCGTCCCAGCTCATCAGGCCGACCCAGTCGCCGCCGGGGCCGACGTCGGCCACGTCCGGGCCGCGCTTGTCGCACATGGCCTTGGCGTGCAGGGACGCCACGGTGACGCCGGTGTGTCCCAGGAGGTGGGCCTGCTGCACGTAGAGGTGGGTGAAGGACACCGGGAGCGAGCGCTCCAGCCGGGCGCGGGTGACGCTGCTGGTGCCGCTGCCGGCCATGACGGCAGAGCCGATGCCGATGATCGCGACGAGCGCGACGAGGACGGGGATGATGATGCGACGCATGGTGGTCAGCCTCCGGTGATGTCGCGTCGGCGGAGCAGGACGTAGGCGGCACCGAGCGAGAGGATGCTCCAGCCCCCGCACACCAGCAGTCCGTCGACGAGGGGCCCCGTGAACCGGGGTTGGGTGAGCAGGCCGTGCCAGGCCTCGAACGAGGTGGTGAGCAGCAACGGCCGGATCGCCTCGACGCCGCCGAGCGCGCCGACCAGCCCCATCACCAGGCCGAGCACCACGGGTGCCGCGATGCCGACGGCCGGGTTGCGCGACCACACCGAGAGCAGGATCGCCAGGGCCGCGAAGCCGAGCGTCGGGGGCAGCATCGTGGCCCAGCTCGCCGCGACGAGACTGAGCGCGGTGTGGCTGCCGATCACCTGCCCGGACAGGCCGGTCAGCGGCTGGTGGCCGACGATGAGGTAGCTCGAGGCGATCGTGGAGGCGGCCAGCAGGGCCAGCATGACGACGGCGAAGCCGCCGGCCGTCAGGGTCTTGGCCACGAAGATCTGCCCACGACTGGTCGAGCGGGTGAGCACGGTCTTCCAGGTGCCGTGCTGGTCCTCGCTGGCGAAGACGTCGCCCGCGACGATCGCCACCAGCAGCGGCAGCACCCACTGCGACGCGAAACCGAGCACGAGCAGGGCGAGCGCGAACCCGTTGTCGGGGGCGAAGCGGCCGAAGAGGGTGTCCTTGGGCGGCCGGGACTGCCCGTGGATGATCACGACGATCGGGACCGGGGCCAGCAGCGCGGCGAGCAGGACCACCCGGGCCCGGTGCTGGGCCCGGAGCTTGCGCAGCTCCCAGCGCAGCGCGCTGACGACGCCCGGTCGTGCCGCGCTCATCGGAGCGCCACCTCTCGCACGGGACGGACCAGGGTCTGGTGGTCGAAGTCGTCGGTCAGCATGAAGAACAGGGCCTCCAGGGGCGTCTGGGTGAGGGTGAACCCGAGCAGCTCGACGTCGGCGCGCACCAGGCCGGCGACGTACGCCGAGACCGCCGGCCGCGGGCCGGTCACCACGAGCGCGCCGTCGGCATCAGGGGCGACCGTCACCTCGGGGTGGTCCGCGGCGACGGCCAGGGCCCGGGCGTCGTCCGTCGTCGCCAGCACGTGGCCGGGGTCCGGCGCCATGCGGCGCAGCTCGGCGATGGTGCCGTGGAAGGCCACCGCGCCCCGGCTCATGATCGTGACGTTGTCGCAGATCTCCTCCACCTCCTCCATGTGGTGGGAGCTGAGCAGCACGGTCAGGCCGCTGCCCGCGAGGCGCTTCACGAGGGCCCGCATGTCCCGGATGCCGGCGGGGTCGAGGCCGTTGGCGGGCTCGTCGAGGACCAGCAGGCGCGGCTCCCGCAGCAGGCTCGCGGCGACGCCGAGGCGCTGTCTCATGCCGTAGGAGTAGCCGCCTACCTTGCGGTCCGCCCGGTCGGTCAGGTCGACGATCTCGAGGACCTCCTCGAGGAGGCCGGGGCGGGTGCCGCCGTCCAGGAGGGCGAGCCCGGCGAGGTTCTGCCGGCCGGTCCGGTCGGGGTAGAACTTCGGGCTCTCGATGAAGCCGGCGACGCCGTCGAGCACTCCGACGCCGACCTCGTCCCACGTCCTGCCGAAGATCCGGACCGTGCCGGAGTCGGGGCGGATCAGCCCGAAGAGCATCCGCAGGAACGTCGTCTTGCCGGCGCCGTTGGGGCCCAGGACCCCGTAGACCTCGCCCGCGGCGACCCGAACGGTGATGTCGTCGACGGCCAGGACGGACCCGAAGGTCTTGGTCACGCCCTCTGCATCGACGGCCAGTAGGTTGTTCATGAGGCGCACGCTAGGGACGTCTCCATGAAGGCAACATGAAGCGTCACCGGGAGGAGCGCTCGTGCGCATCCTGGTGGCCGAGGACGATCGCCGGCTCGCGGGCGTGCTCGAGCAGTCGCTGCGCGAGGCCGGCTGGGACGTCGACGTGGTCCACGACGGCGCGGCCGCGTACGGCCGCGCGCTCCACGACGGGCTCCCGTACGACGTCCTTCTCCTCGACTGGATGCTGCCCGAGGTGGACGGCCTGACCGTCTGCCGGCGGCTGCGTGGCGTCGGCGTCACCACCCCGGTGCTGATGCTGACCGCCCGGACCGAGGTGCGGGACCGGATCGACGGCCTCGACGCGGGCGCCGACGACTACGTCCCGAAGCCGTTCGACCTCGACGAGCTCCTGGCCCGGGTCCGGGCCCTGCGCCGGCGATCGACGTACGACCGGGAGGCGGCGGTGACCGTCGGCGACCTCGTCGTCGACCCGGCCGCGCGGCGGGTCTCGCGAGCCGGCACGGCGATCGAGCTGGCCGCGCGTGAGTTCGACATCCTCTACCTCCTGGTGGCGCGGGCCGGGCAGGTCGTCACGCGTTTCACGATCCTCGACGAGGTGTGGGACGGCGAGACGGACCTGCGCAGCAACGTGATCGACGTGTACCTCGCCTCGATCCGCGCCAAGATCGACCGGCCCTTCGGCACCACCACGATCACGACCGTCCGCGGCGCCGGGTACCGCGTCGAGCCGCGCGGAGGTCCCGGGTGAGCCGGGTGAGCCGGCTGCCGCTGCGGGCGCGCCTGGTCGCGGGCTTCCTGGCCGCCATGCTGGTGCTGCTGACGGCCACCGGCGCGTTCGTCTACTGGCGAGTCCAGTACGCGCTCGACCGCGGGCTCGCCTCCGAGCTCGACCAGGCCCGGGTGACGATCTCTCCCCTGGTCGACCCCACCGGGCACGTCACCTCGGTCGCGGCCGCGGACGCCACCGGGGCCGGCTGGCAGGTCCTGGACGGCACGGGGCGCGTCGTCGACTCGGGCGGTCCGGCGCCCGCGACGCCGATGGTCACCCCGCGCGACCTCGCCTCGGTCGGCGGCGGCACCCGCACCCTGGACCTCGGCAGCTTCCTGCCCGGCGCGCGCCACCCGTACCGGATCGAGCTGTCGACGGTGGGCGACGGCCGCTACCTCCTGGTCGGCGTACGACGCGACCACCGGGACGAGGCGCTCCGTGAGCTGCTGCTGCAGCTGAGCCTGGCGGGGCTCGGCGCCCTGGTCGTGGCCGCTGTCGTCGGCGACCTCCTAGCCCGAGCGGCCCTGCGCCCGGTCGAGCGCTACCGGCGCCGGGCCGCCGACATCGCCGGCGGCGCGGGTGGCCTGCGCCTCGAGGTCCCCGCCGGCCGTGACGACGAGGTGACCCGGCTGGGACACACCCTCAACGACATGCTGGCCACCCTGGAGCATTCGCTCGACCACGAGCGACGCTTCATCAACGACGCCAGCCATGAGCTGCGGACCCCGCTCACGCTGCTCAAGAGCCGGATACAGCTCGCGCGCCGCCGGGCCCGCGACGCCGAGGAGCACGAGGCGATCCTCGACGAGCTGGCCGTGGACGTCGCCCGCCTCGCCAACCTCGCCGAGCAGCTCCTCGCTCTCGGCACCGAGGGCGGGGAGCCGGCGGGTGACGCCGACCTGGGTGTGGTCGCGGCCGTCGTCGAGCAGCGCCGGTTGGCGAGGCCTGACGTGGCCGACCAGCTCACCCTCGAGCTCCCGACGACCGACACCCGGGCGGCGATCGAGCCGCTCGCCCTCGAGCGGACGGTCACCAACCTGGTGGAGAACGCCTTCAGCCACGGACTTCCTCCGGTGCACCTCCGCGTGGCCCCCGGGCGGGACTGGGTCGTGGTCCAGGTCGAGGACGCGGGGCCGGGCATGCCCGCCGAGCTGCTGGAGCAGGCCACCGGCCGCTTCACGCGGGCGCCGGAGGCACGGGCACGGCCCGGGGCCGGGCTCGGGCTGTCCCTCGTCGAGCAGATCGTCACCCGGGCGGGTGGCGAGCTGCGACTGTGCCTCGACGGCGTGCACACGAGCCACGGGACGCCGGCGCCCGTCCCGTGCGACCACGGGCGAGGCATGACGGCGAGCGTGATCCTCCCGTCCGTCCCGGGATCTACGGCACCTCGACCAGCGAGCTGAGCGTGCTGGTGTTGCCGCCGAAGTCGTACAGGGTGAGGTCCGCCTGGATCGTCGTGCCGGAGTCGAGCGGCACGAACTCGTAGGTGAGGCCGGCGACGTCGGAGTAGAGACCGACGTCGGTGGTGGGCTCCCACGTCTGCTCGCCGTCGGCACCGATGGTCAGCACGTCGGGCACGATGATCCCCTCGGGGTCGGGCGCGAGCTCGCCGTAGCCACCGGACTCCTCGTCGTAGATGTAGATCGTCTCGCTGAGGAAGTCTCCGGTGTCGACGTCGAGCACCAGCGAGAGCTGGGCGTCCTGCGGGTCCAGGCGGTCGGGGTCGGTGGAGGCGTAGTAGGTCAGCGGCACGTCGAAGAAGCCCGTGCTCAGGTCGTCACTGAGGTCCAGCTCGCAATAGGCGTACGCCGAGTCCTCGCCGTCGTCGAGCTGCAGCACCGTCAGGTCGTAGTTGCCCGACGCCACCGGGGCGTCGCCGTCATCGGCGAAGTCGGCGATCTCCTCGCCGTAGTAGGTGATCGAGTCGTCGTCGTTGACGAGCGCGTAGCTGATCGTCGCGGCCGTGATGTTCTCGAGGGCGGCCGGGTCGAAGCTGCCCTCGAGCGTGATGCTGCCGTCGTCGTCGAAGCTCACGTCCGGCCCGGTCGCGGGGTCGGTGAAGGCGGGCTGCTCCGCCGCCGGGATCGCGGCGCCGGCGTTGTAGTAGGCGTCGAGGAAGCCGGCCCAGGCGTCCGCGCTCGGCACGTCGAGGTAGGCGCCGTCCGCGAGGTCCGCGACCGGCGGCAGGTAGATGGACAACCCGGTCGCGCCCGCGGTGCCCACCCCCTCGACCGTCTTGAGGACCGCTCCGTCGAGCGCGGTGACCACCGCGTCCGCCTGGTCGGCGACCTCCGGGGCGGACTCGCCGATGGCCCCCGCGAGCTGGCCGAGGTCGCTGAGGTGCTTGTCCTGGGTCTCGTCGGGGCTCTTGCCGAAGGCCAGCGTCGTGACCTCGGACTGGCCGACGGCCGGTGCCACGTCGGCGGACTGGTCGGCCAGCGCGGTCGCGAAGTCGCCGACGGCCTCGTCGACCGCGCCCATCTTGGTCAGGTCGATCAGCGCGAGCGTGATCTGGTCCTGGGTCCCCTGCTCCGTGGCCTGGCCGGTGAACCCGGCGAGGATCTCCTTGCCGAGCTCGTCGGCCGTGGCGTCCGGGTTGTCGGCCAGCAGCTGCAGGGAGCCGTAGTCCCAGCCGTGACCGGGCTCGAGCTCCTGCGAGGCGACGAGCCGGTCGGCGAGCGGCGCGACGGCACTGGCCACCTCGTAGTTGGCCATCAGGCACGCGTCGAAGCCGAGCAGGTCGAGCTTGTCGACGCCCGCCTCCTCGAGGCCGCTCGAGATGGCGTCGGTGATCTCCGCCAGGTCGAGTACGTCGTAGTCGCTGCCCTCGTCGGGTCCGATGCCGGGCCAGGAGGCGCCGTGGTCGGAGATGATCAGCGCGTAGTGCCCGGCGCGGTGCGCCTCGATGCCGTCGGAGATGAACTTCGCGAGCACCGCCGGATCGGCCGAGTCGACGTCGCCGAGGTCCTCGACGACCTCGGTCGTGCCATCCGCACCGAGGTCGAGCACCCGGCTGCCCACCCAGCTGCCCTGGTCGAGCAGCTCGTCGTCGCCGTACTCCGCCGAGCGGTCCATGAACTCCCGCACGTGCAGGTTGTCGTTGGAGCCGACCGCGCCGAGCTCGTTGACGTCGGCGACCATGAACGGCTCGAGGTTGGTGTCGGCCATCGAGTAGTGCAGCACCGTCCACCCGTCTCCCTCGCGACCGGTGTGGGCGGCGGCGCCCGATTTCTTGTCGCTGTCGCCCCCGCCGCCGGAGCAGGAGGCGGTGAGCAGGACCAGGGCGGTCGCAGCGGCCAGCAGGCCGGGCACACGCGTGGGGAAGAGGGGCACGAGCGCGAGGCTAGGTGCCCCGCCTCCGCCAGTCCGACGAACACGGACCCCAGCACGGCTGGGCTAGTCGAGGCACGGGTCACACCGTCGGTCGAGGTGCGAGTGCTCAGAGGGTCGACAGGAAGGAGAGGACCCGCGTGGTCGCCAGGAGCGCGGCTCCCTCGTCGTGGTCCGGGTGGCCCGGCTCGGCGAACAGGTGGCCCGAGCCGGGATAGACGAAGAGCTCCGCACCGGGCACCTGGGCGAGGTACTCCGCCTCCGCGTCGGGCTCCCGCCACTCGTCACCCTCGGTCACGTGGGCCTGCGACGGGACGCCGGCCGGCCAGGTGCCGCCCCACCACGACGGCGCGACCACGCCGTACAGGAAGAACGCGCCCCGTGCCCCCGGTCGGGCGAGCACCTGCTCGGCCGCCCGG
>JAOPXF010000417.1 GCA_025965295.1 Nocardioides sp. | reverse complement strand
CCAGCGGTAGAGCAGGTTGTACGACGGCTGGTGGATGAGCAGCGGGGTGCCCAGCGAGCGGGCGATCTCGGCCGCCTCGTGGGTCGCGTTGGCGGAGTACGACGAGATGCCGGCGTACAGCGCCTTGCCCTGGCGCACCGCGTGGTCGAGCGCCGTCATCGTCTCCTCCACCGGGGTGTCGGCGTCGAAGCGGTGGCTGTAGAAGATGTCGACGTACTCGAGGCCCATCCGGGTCAGTGACTGGTCGAGCGAGGCGAGGACGTACTTGCGCGAGCCACCACCCTGGCCGTACGGGCCGGGCCACATGTCGTAGCCGGCCTTCGTGGAGATCACCAGCTCGTCGCGGTGCGACGCGAAGTCGTCGCGGAGGTAGCGCCCGAAGTTCTCCTCGGCCCGGCCGTACGGCGGACCGTAGTTGTTGGCGAGGTCGAAGTGCGTGACGCCCCGGTCGAAGGCCCGCCGCAGGATGGCGCGCTGGTTGTCCTCCGGCCTGTCGTCTCCGAAGTTCTGCCACAGGCCGAGGGAGAGCACCGGCAGCTGCAGCCCGCTGCGGCCGGTGTGGCGGTACTGCATGCCCGTCGCGGAGGTGTCGTAGCGGTCGTCGGCGGCTTCGTACGTCGTCATGCCACCCAGCCTGCCATCCCGCCCGGTACCCGGTCAGGCGGGGAGGAGCTCCCGCACCAGCGCCTCGATGCGGCTCCGGATCTCGTCGCGGATCGGCCGGACCGAGTCGATCCCCTGCCCCGCGGGGTCGTCGAGCACCCAGTCCTCGTAGCGCTTGCCCGGGAAGAAGGGGCACTCGTCGCCGCACCCCATCGTGATCACCACGTCGGACTCCTGCACGGACTCGGTGGTGAGGATCTTGGGCGTCTCGGCCGTGATGTCGATGCCCTCCTCGGCCATGGCCGCGACGGCGACCGGGTTGATCGCGTCGGCGGGCTGCGACCCGGCGGAGAGCACCCGGACGCGGTCGCCGGCGAGGCGCTGGAGGAAGCCGGCGGCCATCTGGGAGCGGCCGGCGTTGTGCACGCAGACGAAGAGGACGGTGGGTCGGTCGGTCATGCGTCCACCCTTCCGGGGTGGGGGAACAGCAGCCGGACCAGGCCGAGCGCCAGGGCCCCGCCGAGCAGCTGCATGAGGACGAACATCGGGGCGGACGACGGAGCGATCCCCGCGAAGGTGTCCGAGAGCGTCCGGGCGATCGTGACCGCCGGGTTGGCGAAGCTGGTCGAGCTGGTGAACCAGTACGCCGCGGTGATGTAACCGCCCACCGCGTAGGCGATGGTGTCGATCCGTCCCGAGCGGACGCTGCCGAAGATCACGACCACCAGGCCGAGCGTGGCCACGACCTCGCCGAGCCACAGCCCACTCCCGCTGCGCTCGTGGGTGGAGAGCGTGACCGCGCCCAGGTCGAACATCAGGTTCGCCACCACCGCGCCCAGGGCGCCGCCGAGGATCTGTGCCGGGATGAGCGTGGCCGCGTCTCGGGTGGTGACCAGACCCAGAGCCCGCTCGACCAGCGTGACGACCGGGTTGAACGCGGCGGAGACCGGCTGCAGGGCCAGGATCAGCGCCGCCAGGGCGGCACCGGTGACCAGGCTGTTCTCGAGCAGCTGGAGGCCGACATCGTCCGGGGAGAGTCTGGTCGCGGCGATGCCGGAGCCGACGACGGCCATGACGAGGAAGGCGGTGCCGACGAGCTCGGCGACCGCTCGGCGCAGCAGCGTCACCCGACGACGCCCCCGAGGAGGGCGCCGAGGTCGCGCAGGGCCCCTGCGTCGACGCGGTAGTAGACCCAGACGCCGCGCTTCTCCCGGTCGAGGAGCCCGACCTCGTGGAGCACCTTCAGGTGGTGGCTGATCGTGGGCTGGGAGAGGTCGAAGGCGTCGTTGAGGTCGCAGACGCAGGCCTCGCCGTCGGCGTGCGACGCGACGATCGAGAGCAGCCGGAGGCGGACCGGGTCGGCGAGTGCCTTGACGAGCGGAGCGATCCGCTCGGCCTGCTCGTGGCTGAGCGGCTCCTTGGTCAGCGGCGAGCAGCACGCGACGGTCTCCACGGGGGTGAGCGACAAGGACTTCGACATGTGTCTATGTTGACAGTTATCTATGTCTGCTGCAAGATCACACATAGACAGTTGTCAATGTATTCAACGGAGGTCCACCATGTCCCGTCTCCAGCTGGCGCTCAACGTCGACGACCTCGACACGTCGGTCGCCTTCTACACCAAGCTCTTCGGCGTCGGCCCCGCCAAGACCAGGCCCGGCTACGCCAACTTCGCGGTCGCCGAGCCGCCGCTCAAGCTGATCCTCATCGAGAACCCCGGCGAGGGTGGCTCGGTCAACCACCTGGGGGTCGAGGTGGCCGACACCGACACCGTCGACGCCGAGCAGGCCCGGCTGGCCGGCGAGGGCCTGGCCTCGGTCGACGAGCGCGGCACCACCTGCTGCTACGCCAAGCAGGACAAGTTCTGGGTAGAGGGCGCCCCGAACGGCGAGCGCTGGGAGATCTACACGGTGCTCGAGGACAGCGAGACCTTCGGCGTCGGCGACACCTCACAGGTGGGCTGCTGCGACGACGACACGGTCGGCGAGCGCGACCTCCAGCCGACGGCCACGACCTGCTGCTGAGTCACTCGACGGAGGCGCGACGCGAGACCAGCACCCGGAAGCCCTTGGCGCTGGCCGTCCGCTCGGTCGGCCAGCCCTGCTCCCCCAGCCAGCGCTGGAGCGAGTCGGCGCCCAGGTTCTTGCCCACCACCATCACGGCCCGGCCGCCCGGCGCGAGCCGCGGGAGCCAGGTCAGGAGCAGCTCGTGCAGCGCCTCCTTGCCCACCCGGATCGGCGGGTTCGACCAGATCTCGTCGTACGTCGCCCCCGCGGGCACGCCCTCCGGCGTGGTCGCGGTGTAGCGGTCGGCCAGCCCCAGCGAGGCGGCGTTCTCGTTGGCCAGCAGGACGGCGCGCTCGTTGACGTCCACGGCGGTCACGACCGCGCCGGGGACGGCCGCGGCGACCGCGAGGCCGATCACGCCGTACCCGCACCCGAGGTCGAGGACCCTGCCGGCGGCCGGCGGCTCGGTCTCGCGGAAGAGCACCGCGGTCCCGATGTCGACGCGGCCCTGGGCGAAGACGCCGGAGCCGCTGACCAGGTCGAGCTCCTGACCCCAGATGGAGGCGTGGACCGGCGCGCGCTTGAACGCCACCGACGGGTCGGCGGTGAAGTAGTGGTCGTCCATCACCCGTCCTCCTCGTCGATCCCGACCAGCGTGAGCCGCTTGGTCCGGGTCAGCTCGGCCCGCCCGGCAAGCTCCTCGTCGGGCGGGTAGGCGACCTCCTCGAGCGTGAGCCCCTGCGCCTGCACAACGGCGACACCGGGGTGGCGCTCACCGCCACGCAGCACCTCCAGCGGCCACTCCACCGGGCGCCGCCCGTCCCCCACGGCGAGCAGGGAGCCCACGAGGGCCCGCACCATGCTGTGGCAGAACGCGTCGGCGCGCACCGTGGCCTCGACGGTGCCGTTGTCGTTGCGCTGCCAGGCCAGGTCGAGCAGCGTGCGGATCGTGGTCGCACCCTCGCGCCGCTTGCAGAACGCGGCGAAGTCGTTCTCGCCGAGCAGCAGCACCGACGCCTCGTTGAGGAGGGCAACGTCGAGCGGCCGCGACCAGGGCAGCACGTGCGAGCGGACCAGCGGGTCGACGGCGAGGGGATGGTCGGCGATCCGGTAGGCGTAGCGCCGCCACAGGGCGGAGAAGCGGGCGTCGAAGCCCGGCGGCGCCTCGACCACGCGGCGTACCCGCACGTCCGGGGAGAGGATGCCGTTCAGCCGGCGCAGCAGCGCCTCCTCCGGCGGCCTCCGCGAGCGGCCCACCGACCCGGCCAGAGTCTCCCCGGGGATGTCGACGTGGACGACCTGTCCCCGGGCGTGCACGCCGGTGTCGGTGCGCCCGGCGCAGACCACGCTGACCTTCGGGAGCCGCAGGGCCGTCGCCAGCGCCGCCTCCAGCCGGCCCTGCACGGTGCGCAGCCCGGGCTGGATCGCCCAGCCGTGGAAATGGCTGCCGTCGTAGGCGAGGTCGATCCGGATCCGCACGATCGGCAATCCTGCCACTGCCTGCTGCGGGGGCCGCCCCTCGCCTACGATCGGCACGTGAGCGACCGGCCGCGGATGCCCGCGCTGATCCTGGTGTCGGGGCAGTACGCCGACTTCCTGCTCGATGAGTTCGGGCGCTACCGGCGCGACTACGACCTGCACACCGTGGCCTCCGCCGCCGAGGCCGAGGAGCTGGCCCGCGAGATCCGCGCCCAGGGCGGCGACGTCGCCCTCTTCGTGGCGGAGTCGGTCCTGCCCGACGCGCACGTGCTCGAGGCCTTCGGCCGCTGGCGTGCCGTCGTGCCGACCGCTCGCCGTGTCGTCGCGGCGCACTGGTCGCGCTTCCTGACCGACGCCGACGCCCTGCGCGCCGGCCTCGCCAAGGGCAAGTTCGACGCCTACCTGCTGATGCCGCGCGGCGTGCGGGACGAGGAGTTCCACACCGCGGTGACCGAGCTCCTCTCCGACTGGGGCTCGACCGTGGCCGCTCCGGAGGTGGAGACCGTCCGGATCGTGAGCCCGGTGTCCGACGCGCTCACCCTCTCGATCCGCGACTTCCTCGACCGGATGGGCATGCCCAACGGCGTCCACCACCCCGACAGCCCGGTCGGCCGCGAGATCCTGGCCGACCACGCCGGAGCGGCGTCGTACCCCGTGGTCCAGGCGATGTCCCGGACACCAGTGAGCGTGAGCAGCGTCCACGACGTGGCGATCATGATCTACGGCCAGCCCGACGACATCGACGTCGACACGATCGTCGACCTCGCGATCGTCGGCGCCGGGCCCGCCGGTCTGGCCGCGGCGGTGTACGGCGCGTCCGAGGGGCTGACGACGGTCATCGTCGAGTCCGAGGCGGTCGGCGGCCAGGCCGGCACCAGCTCGATGATCCGCAACTACCTCGGGTTCCCGCGCGGCATCTCCGGCATGCGGCTCGCGCAGCGGGCCCGCAACCAGGCAATCCGCTTCGGCGCGCGCTTCTTCACCGGGTGGCCGGTGACCGCGCTGGTGCCCGGCAGCGACGGCGCCCCGCACGTGCTGCGCACCGACGGCGGCGAGATCCGGGCGCGCGCCGTCGTGGTCGCGACCGGCGTGGCCTACCGGAAGCTCCGGGTGCCCGGCGTCGACGCCCTGACCGGACTGGGCGTCTACTACGGCAGCGCCATGACCGCCGCCCGGGAGACCGAGGGGTACGGCGTCGTCGTGGTCGGCGGGGGCAACTCGGCCGGCCAGGCCGCGATCCACCTGGCCCGCTACGCCGCCTCGGTCACGATCCTGATCCGTCGACCCGACCTCGCCGAGACGATGTCGCGCTACCTGATCGGCGAGATCGACTACAACCCGCGGATCACCGTCCTGCCGTGCTCCGAAGTCGTCGACGGCGGGGGTGACGGCCGGCTCGAGTGGCTCGACGTACGCGACACCACGACCGGGGAGGTTCGCCGACGCGAGGCCCGCGGTCTCTTCCTGCTCCTCGGCGCCGCACCGCACTGCGACTGGCTGCCGGAGAGCGTGGTCCGCGACGACAACGGCTTCGTGCTCACCGGCCGCGACGTGCCCCGGGAGCGGTGGCTCGACGGGCTCCCGCCGGGCAACCTGGCGACCACGGAGCCCGGCGTCTTCGCGGCCGGCGACATCCGCGCCGGCTCGATGAAGCGGGTGGCGGCGGCGAGCGGTGAGGGCGCATCCGTCGTGCCCCTGGTGCACGCGTGGGTCGAGTCGGTCCGCTAGCCGGGGGCAGGACGGCCCGGATGGGCTATTGATGACCCGAACGACCCGTCCCTACCTTGGACGGAGGGCCTGGGGGGCCGCCGTCCGGGCCGTGACGGAAGGGTGTCCCGATGTCTCGTTCCTGGCTGTCCCGGAAGTACGTCGTGGGCCTGTCGGCCCTCGTCCTCCTGCTCGGCGGCACCGCCGCCGGAGCCGCGGTGCACCGACCATCGGGCAAGGTCCATGCGTGTGTTTCCAGCTCCACGCACGAGGTCAAGATCGTCGGCAAGGGCGCCCACTGCAAGAAGGGCTGGCAGGCGATCTCGTGGAACAAGAAGGGCGAGCGCGGCCCGGCCGGACCGGCCGGCGCGCCGGGCGTCGCGGGGCTCCAGGGACCACAGGGTGAAGCGGGCCAGGACGGTGCGGACGGTGCCGACGGTCTGGTCGGCCCTCCGGGACCGGCCGGCGCCCAGGGCATCCAGGGACCTCAGGGTGACCCGGGCGTCGATGGCCAGGACGGGCTCGACGGCCTCGACGGGACGGACGGGGCCGACGGGTCGCCCGGCCTCGACGGGGCGGACGGCCTCGACGGGGCGGACGGTGCCGACGGGGCGGACGGCGCCCAGGGTCCGGTCGGTCCGGTCGGTCCGGTCGGGCCTCCGGGCGCCGACGGTGAGGGCGGGATCTCGGGCCACAAGGACATGACCCTGAGCGCCCCGGGCTTCACGAGCCTCTTGTCGATCAACGTCGCTCCCGGTGAAGCTTCCGGCGGCCTGGTGAACTACACGATCTACGCGACGGACGGCGGTTCCCAGCTCGCGACCGAGCACGGCACCATCCAGTGGAACGCGACTGCCAACAGCGTCACCTGCACCGTCCAGACGGATGACAAGCTGCACCTCGGCACCGTGAACTCCGGCTGCACACCGGGCTTCTTCAACCCGGGCTCACAGCCCGGCGTATCGATCTTCGACAACGTCAGCTTCAGCTCACCGGCGCCGCTCGTGGTCCACAAGGTCTACTTCACGATCTTCAGCGACTCACCCGGTGACGTGAGGCTCGAGCCGTGACCGCGGTGCGTCGGCGACCGCGGCGCGTCCTGGCGACGGCGGTGACAGCCCCGCTCGCCCTTGCACTGGGCCTCGGCCTGGCCCTGTCGGGTTCGCCGGCGGACGCCAGTCGGCGCCAGAGCCAGGAGCGCGGCCTCGTGTTGGAAGGCGTCGTGGTCACGAAGTACGTCATGCGCGATGCCTCGGGCCGGGTGATCGCCCGCGGCGCCACGGCGACGCTCGGCGGTTCCGCGGAGCTCCGGCCGTTCCCGGCCCGCGAGGGTCGGATCCGCGTCGCCACGGCGCGCCGCGGGCACGGCGTCGTCGTACGGAACGTGCGGCCGGCCGCCCCGCAAGAGGTGGTGACCGCACACCGCTGACCTTCGCCGGCTCGGGTCAGGAGAGCTCGGAGCGGTACGGCGGGTCGGCACCCGGCCGCGACACGGTCACCGCGGCTGCCTTGACCGCGTGCGCGAGCAGCCGACGCACCACGTCCGGGCCGATCTGGCCGAGGGCGCCGCGACGCCTGGCGCCGAGCAGGTCGTGGGTCCACAGGGCGTCGATGAGGGCGGCACCGAAGGTGTCTCCCGCGCCGATGGTGTCCGCGACCTCCACCGCCACCGAGCCGACGTCGATCGTGCCCCGGTGGCCGAACCACACCGCCCCGTCCGGTCCACGGGTGACGACGACCGCCCGCGCGCCCAGTGACCGGAGCCGGTCCGCCACCTCCGCGATCGGCTGCCCGGGGTAGAGCGCCTGCAGGTCCTCGTCGGACGCCTTCACGATGTCGCTCACGGCCACCACACGCTCGACCGACTCGACGGTCTCGGGGCCGGTGCCGGTGATCGCGGGGCGGGCGTTCACGTCGTACGTCACGGTCGCGGTGGTGCGCATCCGGGTGAGCAGCTCCAGGACGACGTCGGCGCCGGGCTGGACGACCGCGCCGAGCGAGCAGGCGTGCACCGCCACGGCGCCGGGTCCGAGCGCGTCGGTCCCGTTCAGCTGCCACTCCAGGTCGAACTCGTACGACGCGCTCCCGTCGGGGGCGATCGTGGCGAGCGCGGTCGAGGTCCGGGTCAGCGATCCGGGGTCGACGGCCAACGCCACGCCGGCCTTCTCCAGGTGGGCGCGCAGCATCCGGCCGTGCGCGTCGTCGCCGAAGCTGGTCGCGAACCGGACCGGTCGCTCGAGCCGGGCCAGCGCCACCGCGACGTTCGCCGCACTGCCGCCGGGATACTCCAGGTCCCCGCCCTCGGCCGGCCGAACGATGTCGACCAGGGACTCACCTACCACCAGCACGTCGCGATCCATGGGGAAGTCTCTACAGCATCCGGCGGGTACCCCGAAACCGCGCGTATGGTCGAAGTCATGGACGTGTTTCCTCTCGACCCGTCATCGGACCGGCCGCCCTACGAGCAGCTGCGGGTCCAGATCGCCTCTCGCGTCGCACGTGGCGACGTCGCCGCCGGCACCCGACTGCCGACTGTCCGGGCCCTCGCGGCCGAGCTGCACCTCGCGGTCAACACCGTCGCTCGGGCCTACCGCGAGCTCGAGACCGACGGCGTGGTCGTCACGGAGGGGCGACGCGGCACCTTCGTCGCGCTCTCCCCCCCGGCCGCCTCCGAGGAGGCCGAGTCCGCCGCCGCGTCGTACGCCGCCACCGCCCGCCGCCTCGGTCTCGGCGTCACCGAGGCCACCCAGCTAGTCGAACGCGCCTGGTAGCGAGCTGAGCCGCGTCAGCGGATCCGCTGATGGTGGTCGAGCAAGCGGCGCGACCGAGGAACGAGGACGCGACACGCGTGTCGAGACCCGGTGAGGCGACAGACAACCG
>JAOPXF010000410.1 GCA_025965295.1 Nocardioides sp. | reverse complement strand
GTCGTGTCCGACCAGGTCAGGTGGCCGCGTCGCAGCACCAGGGTGAGCAGCACCGCCGCCAGCAGGGCCAGCGCCAGCGGCGGGACGGTGGTGTAGTCGGGGGCGGCCCACTCGGCGAAGAACTCGCGGCGCGACGCCACGCCGAGCACGGCCGGGTAGAGGGCCGGCCCCACGGGGGTCAGCGCCGCGGCGACGGCGGACAGGACCGGCACGGCCAGGTGCCGGAGCAGGGTGCGCCGGTCGACGCTGCGGTCGAGCGCGAGGCCGGCGACCGCGACCACCCCGACCAGGATCCCGATCGGCCACATGCCGTGCACCATCGCCCAGAGCCAGGTCAGGGGCACCAGCCACCACCGGACCCGGCCGTCGGCCTGGCTGCGCAGCCAGGCGGACACCACGACGCTCATCAGCACGAAGCTCAGCACCTGCGGGCGCATCGAGAGACCGGGCATGATCGCGACCAACGCGACGCAGACGACCGGGACGACCGCGATCGGGTCCGCCCAGCGCCGGCCGGCGGCATAGAGCGCCAGCACGAGCAGGAACTGCTGGAGACCGGAGAGCCAGGCGACGCCCGCGAGACCGGTGTGGTCCTCGGTCCAGGCCATCACCACCTCGGGCAGCCACTGCGTCGGCACCCAGTCGGCGGTGGCCAGCGTGCTGACGCTCCCGGGGTGCCGCAGCGACCAGCTGCCGTCGAGGAACTCGCGGCCGAAGCGCAGGTGGAAGTAGGTGTCGAAGTTGGCGAGCGGGACGGCCGCGCCGTGCACGACCACGCCGAGGACGACCAGGAGCAGGCCCAGGGGGACCAGCGTCCGGACGCGCGACACCGTCGTCAGTCGAGCTGCAGGACGTAGGAGTCGCCCTCGCGGCGGAAGCCCAGCCGGTCGTAGTAGGCATCGACCATCCCCGGCGGCGTGACCACGCGCCGGACGCCGGAGCCCTGGAGCAGCCCGCTGCGCCGCCAGACGAACTCACCGGGGGAGAAGTCGCGGTAGCGGGGTGTGACGTAGTCGAGCTGCACCCGGGCGACCTCGCCGTCGGCCCGGAGCAGGACCACGCCGACCGCCTCGTCGCCGCGCAGCACGACGTAGGCGTGACCGCCGTCCTCGGCCGGGTCCCACACGAAGTCCGGCTGGAAGCGCAGGATGTCGGCGCCGTGGATGCGCAGGAGGTGGCGGAGGTACTCGTCGTCGGAGCCGACCTCGAGCACCTCGAAGACGGCCTCGTCGTGGCGCTCGTCGAGGAGCCGGACGATGAACCAGACGTTGATCACGGCGAGCACGATGTTCATGGCGACCATCGGCCAGATCCCGAGGATGGAGTTGAACGCGACCAGGATCACGCAGGCGACCAGGTTGAGGGCGCGGAAGCGGAGCACCCGCGCCTGGAGCAGCGAGAACACCAGCAGCGCACTGCCACCCCAGCCCAGGATGTCGAGCCAGTGGTCGTCGAGCCAGGACATGCCGGTCAGTCCAGGCCCAGCGAGAAGGCCGACTCGAGGTCGTGGCGCGAGTAGGCGCGGAAGGCGATGTGGGTCTCGGTGGCGGTGACGCCGGGGACCTTGTTGAGCTGGTCGGCGACCACGGAGGCGACGTCGTCGTGCTCGCGCACCCGGACCAGGGCGATCAGGTCGATCTGCCCGGTCACGGAGTAGACCTCGCTGACGCCCTCGAGCGCTGCGATGCCCTCGGCCACCTCGGGGATGCGGGCGACGTCGGCCTTGACGAAGACGATGGCGGTGATCATGGGCCGACCCTAACGGAACGGGACGAGCGAGAGCCGGGACTCGTTGACCGCGTCGTGGAGGGCGAGGTGCCGGGTCGCGCCGGCGACCGGGCAGGTCCACTCGCCGTCGACCTCGACCAGCCGGATGCCGGGCGACTCGAGCCAGCGGAGGACCTTCTCGGTCTCCTCGGCGGTCGCGGCCGGGACCGGCCCGGGCGCGCCGGCCACCGTCTCGGCCGACGCCCGCAGCTCGACCACGAACTGGTGGGCGTCGCCGCCGGACGGGATCACCCCGGCCGCCGCGAGCCGACCGAACCGGACCACGTGCACCGCCCAGCGGCCGTCGTCCTCGCGGCGGGCGGCCACGACCTCGGGGCAGCGGGTGAGGGCGGAGAGCCGCTGGGTGCGGGAGGCCGCCCGGATGAAGGCGGAGAGCCGGTCGCGGTGGAGACCGGCCTCCTCGAAGCGCTCGTCGGCGGCCAGCAGCGACATCCGCCGGTTGATGGCGTCGACCACCTCGTCGGGACGGTGCAGCAGGGTGTCGCGCAGCTGCCGCACGACGGCGGCGTACGTCGTGGTGTCGACGCTGCCGTCGCAGGGCGCCAGGCATCGACCCATCTCCGCGAGCACGCACGCGGCCCGGGACGGCTCGCGCGTGAGCCGGTCGGAGCACTGGCGGACCGGGAACGTGTCGTGGAGCGCGGCCAGGCACTTGTCGGCGGTCTTGCGCGAGGAGAAGGGACCGAGGTAGTCGGCATCGTCGTCGAGGACCCGGCGCACCAGCGAGAGTCGTGGCCACGCCTCGCGGGTGAGCTTGATGAAGTGGACCTTCTCGGGAAAGCGCGAGCGGCGGTTGTAGCGCGGCTTGTGCTCGGCGATCAGGCGGAGCTCGCGGACCTCGGCCTCGAGCGACGTCGCACACTCGATGCCGGTGACCGACGCGGCCAGGTTGACCATCTCTCCCATCCGCGACCGGGTCTCGGAGGCGGTGAAGTAGGAGCGCACCCGGTTGCGGAGGTCGCGGGAGGTGCCGATGTAGAGGACCCGGGCGCGGTCGTCGCGGAAGAGGTAGACGCCGGGGGAGTGCGGCAGCCCCTCGGCGAGGTGACGCTTCTTGCGCTGGGCGGTGCTGACCCGTGACGAGATGGTCTGGAGCTCCTCCAGGGTGTGCACCCCGAGCCCGCCGAGGCGCTCCATCAGCCCGTGCAGGACGTCGACGGTGGCGCGGGCGTCGGAGAGGGCGCGGTGGTTGGGG
>JAOPXF010000385.1 GCA_025965295.1 Nocardioides sp. | reverse complement strand
CTTCGATCACACGGAGGCCGGACTTCACCCCGCTGGGGAGGTCGACCTGGGTGACGTCACCGGTGACGACGATCTTGGACCCGAAGCCGAGCCGGGTGAGGAACATCTTCATCTGCTCGGGGGAGGTGTTCTGCGCCTCGTCGAGGATGATGAAGGCGTCGTTCAGCGAGCGGCCGCGCATGAAGGCCAGCGGCGCGACCTCGATGGTGCCCGAGGCCAGCAGCTTGGGGATCGTCTCGGGGTCGATCATGTCGTGCAGCGCGTCGTAGAGGGGACGCAGGTAGGGGTCGATCTTCTCGCTGAGCGTGCCGGGGAGGTAGCCGAGCCGCTCGCCGGCCTCGACCGCGGGCCGGGTCAGGATGATCCGGGTGACGTTCTTGGACTGCAGCGCCTGCACGGCCTTGGCCATCGCGAGGTAGGTCTTGCCGGTGCCGGCGGGACCGATGCCGAACGTGATCGTGTGCTTGTCGATCGAGTCGACGTAGCGCTTCTGGTTGAGCGTCTTGGGCCGGATCGAGCGGCCGCGGTTGCTGAGGATGTTGAGGCTCAGCACGTCGGCGGGCCGCTCGGTGGTCTCCTGGCGCAGCATCGTGACGACCCGCTCGACGGTCTCGGACGTGACGCCCTGGCCGGTGCGGATGATCGTGACCAGCTCGTCGATCAGCCGGTCGGCGAGGGCGACCTCGCCGTGCTCACCGCGCAGCGTGATCCGGTTGCCGCGAACGTGGACCTCGGCCCGGACCGCGCCCTCGATGATGCCGAGGTACTCGTCGCCGGGACCGAGCAGGCTGACCATGTTGATGCTGTTGGGGACCACGACGGTGTGCCGGGTCTCGTGCACGGGAGTCGGGGTCCCGTCTTGTCGGTGCGTGTCAGTCATGGTGCCCGTGCGGGCGGTCCTTCCGGTCGGCAGGTGTGAGCACGTTCCATGCTACGGGAGCGGGACGACAACCCCCAGCGAGTTGCCACGGGATCAGGTGGCCGGGCCTACGGTGGACGCATGACCGGTGGCGCGTACGACGAGCTCGACGACCACGACGACGACACGCCGCCCTACTGGGAAGGTGGCCGCCGGATGCCCGAGGACGCGCGCCGGATGGGGCTCACCCACCACGTCCCGGACGGCGCGCTGCTGGACTTCGCGGGCCGGCTCGACTCGACCAAGACCCTGCACCGGGTCACGGCCTGGGTGATGCTCGTGGTCTTCGGGATGCCGGTCGTCTTCTACGTGCTGCGGCTCGTCCTCGAGGTGCTGCCCGGCTGAAGCCGCCCTCAGTCGCCCGGCAGGTCCGCCAGGAACGCCAGCGTCCGCTGGGTGAGCAGCGCCGCCGCCTCCGCGTCGTACGACGGGAGCGAGCTGTCGGCGAAGAGGTGCCGCTCCCCGGGGTAGACGAACAGCTCCGCGAGGGGCCCGACCAGCTCCACGAGCTCGCGCGCGGCGTCCAGGTCGCCCTCGTCGGCGAAGAACGGGTCACCCTCCATGCCGTGGACCTGCACCGGCACGCCCTCGGGCCAGGGGCCGAAGGCCCAGTCGGCCGTGACCGACACACAGGAGTGATAGAGCAACGCGCCCCGGGCGCCCGGCCGGGTCTGGGCCAGCCGCTGGGCCGACATCACCCCGAACGAGAAGCCGGCGTGGACGAGCTCCGCCGGCAGGTCGGCCACGGCGGCGTCCGCGAGCGCGTCGAGGTCGCCGGCCTCGTCGCTGTTGGCGAAGGCCATCCCCTCCTCGACGGTGCCGAAGGTCCGGCCCCCGAACAGGTCCGGTGTGTGCACGGTGTGGCCGGCGGCCCGCAGCTCGTCGGCGAACGCGGTCACCCCCGGCGTCAGCCCCTGCACGTGGTGGAACAGCAGGACGTCGGCCATGTGATCGCTCCCTGGAACGGTGTCGGTCGGGTGAACCGGCAGCGTAGGAGGGGCCGCCGACAGTCCGGCCGGGAGGTGCCCGGCCGAGGACACCTAGTCGAAGGCGACCTGGAGCATGCCCAGACACATCTCGTCGGTGGTGCCCTCGCCCCACACGACGTAGCGGTCCTCGCGGGCCTGGGCGAACGCGGGCAACCGGTCCCGCAGCCACTGCTGGTCGGTGCAGGTCACCTTGACGGAGTCGAACGGGTCGAGGTGCACCGGGTCGATGGGGTGCGCGCCCTGGTTGTCGAAGTCCCAGACCGGGATGTCCAGGATCGTCTTCGCCTCCGGCGTGCCGGGGTTGGTCTCGATCTTGATCTTGCGACCGAGCAGGTGCATGTGGCCGGCGACGCCGATGATCGTCATCGGACGCTGGACGTAGCGGGTGCACGACGTCGTCTGCGCCGCCACGGGCTTGCCTCCGCAGAGGAAGTAGAGGAGGTCCGCCGTCGAGCCCGGGCCGTCGCCGAAGCGGGCCTTCACGTCGGCGAGGGCGGCGTCGCGGTCGCACAGCGGGGAGTCGTCGTTGCTCGGCCGGCAGGGCAGCTCGACCGGCGCGGGCATCAGGAACGTGTGCAGGGCGGTGAGGTCGTGCTTCGTGCTCATCCACCGCAGCTGGGTGCTCGACCGGTCGGGATCGTCACCCTTCAGCAGGTTGTAGTGGACCTGCATCACGATCCGGGAGCCCGCCTTCAGCAGCGCCCCGTAGCCGTTGCGGGTGCGGGTCTCGTCGCCGCCGGGCGCCCACGCCCCCAGCCAGTTCGCGTCGTCGACGTTGGCAAGGTCGCCCGAGAGGCCGGTGCCGCCGAAGCAGGTCCAGCCCTCGGCCGGGTCGGCGGCGTCCTTGGCCTCGGCCTCGGCCACCTGGTCCGGGTCGATCCGGAAGAGGATCACGTGGTGCACCGCGTCCCGGTTGTCGGGCAGCACGTTGCTGCCGGTCAGCCAGACGTCCTTGGTCAGGCCCGGGTCGAGCACGAAGCAGCGGTAGTCGTCGGTGCCGACGCCGGTCGGCGCGGACGGCGTGTACGGCGTGGGCATCGTCAGCGTCATCCGCTTCTCGCCCTTGCGCAGCGGCAGCAGCTTGCCGACCGGCGCGCCGGCGTGCGGGTCGAGGACCAGGTCCGCAGGGGGGTCGGGGAGCATCTGGCTCGGCGCACCCTCGCGCCGGTCGCCGCCCGCGTTGCCGCACTGGGTGAGCATCGCGCCGACCAGCACCACGGCGAGCACGAGCGGTACGCCGACCCGGGCCAGGCGAGCGAGCGTCGGGCGGGCGGTCTGGTCGCTCATCCGGGCGGCCAGGTCATCGCACGCCCGGCGAGCAGGTGCAGGTGGGTGTGGAAGACGGTCTGGCCGACGCCCGGGCCGGTGTTGTAGACGAGTCGGTAGTCGTCGTGGCCCTCGGCGGCCGCGACCGCGGCGGCCGCGGTGACGAGCTCCGCGGAGGCCTCCGGGTCGCCCGCGGCGAGCGCGGCGGCGTTCGGGTAGTGCGCGCGCGGGACCACGAGGACGTGCGTCGGCGCCTGCCCGTTGATGTCGCGGAACGCCACGGTCCGCTCGGTGACGTGCACGATCTCGCCCGGGACCTCGCCGGCGACGATCTTGCAGAACAGGCAGTCGCTCGCGGCCGCCGTGGATGTGTCAGACATGGAACGTGTTCCTCCCTCCCCCCATCGTGTCACGAAACGGACGGATCGCCGCGGTAAACCCGGGGGCGGGGTCGCGCGTGCCACTAGCGTGATGACTCATGCGACGGCCGGTGCGGGGGCAGGTGCGGTGATGCCGCGCGCGTCGTCGGGCCCTGCGGCGTGGGACGCCGACACCGCGCTCGAGGAGCTGTACGCCGCGCACTGGCGCCGGCTGGTCCGCCTCTCGGTCCTGCTGGTCCGTGACGTGGGCACCGCCGAGGAGATCGTGCAGGACGCGTTCGTCGCCGTGCACGGCCGCTGGTCCCGGCTCCGCGACCACGACCTGGCGCTGGCCTACCTGCGCCAGGCGGTCGTGAACCGGTCCCGGTCGACGCTGCGGCACCGGGCGGTCGTGCTCCGGCACGCGAGCAGCTCCGCGCCGCTCCCACCGGCGCCCGCTGCCGACGAGACCACGATCGGCGGTGACCGCCGCAGCGCCGTACTCGACGGGATGCGGCAGCTCCCCCAGCGCCAGCGCCAGGTGCTCGCGCTGCGCTACTACCTCGACCTCACCGAGGCCGAGATCGCCGACGCCCTCGGCATCAGCCGGGGTGCGGTCAAGAGCCACGCGTCGCGCGGGTCCGCCGCGCTGCGCGACCTGCTGGGCAGCTACCTGTCCGACGACCGGGAGGACGAGTCATGAGCGACCACGACGAGCGCCTCGCCGCGCTGCTCGCCGACGCCGTCTCCGACGTGGAGCCCACCGACGCCCTCGAGGCGATCCGCGACCGCACCCGGGTCGCTGCCCACCCACGCCGGCCCTGGTTCCTGGCCGCGGGCGGAGCCGTCGTGGCCACCGCGGCCGTGATCACCGCCATCGCTCTGGCCACCGGGGACCCGTCCCGGCCCAGCACGACACCGGGGCCGGCCACGCACGCGCCGTCGGTCACCGTGGACTCTCCGACACCGCCGGGGACCTCGCCCACGGCAACGCTCGACACGGTCGCCACCGGCATCTACTACGTAAGCGACACCCCGAAGGGCCCCAGGCTCTACCGCGAGTTCGCCCGGGTGCCGTCGAACACCCGACTCCTGTCCGCCCTGGAGCTGCTGACCCGGGCGCCGCAGGATCCCGACTACCGCACGCCGTGGCCGGCTGGGAGCTTCACCCGGGCCGGGTTCGACGGCATCGGGGTCGACGGTCAGTACTCCATCACCCTGGCCGACGCCTCCCTCCATGACCGGCCGGCCGGGATGACCGAGGAGGAGGCGCGGATGGCGGTGCAGGCGGCGATCTTCACCGTCCAGGCGGCAGGCCAGGGCCGGGGGCCGGTGCAGTTCTACCTCGGCAACAACCCAGTGGACCAGGTCTTCGGCCTGCCGACGTCCGAGGCGGTGACGAACGACCCGGTCCTGGAGACCCTGGCGTTGGTCAGCCTGACCACACCGACGGAGGGTGACACCGTCTCCGGTTCACTGGAGGTCGAGGGCGTTGCCAACTCCTACGAGGGCAACGTGCACTGGCAGCTCCTCGATGGCGAGAAGGTCGTGGAGGAGAACGCCTTCACCGCCGAGGGCTACGGCCCGGACAAGCTCTACCGCTTCACCGGCACGGTCGACCTGACCGGCGTCCCGCCCGGCAGCTACACGTTCCTCGTGGAGACCGACGACCCGTCCGGGGGCGCCGAGGGCAACGGGCCCGACGTCGACACGCGCACGGTCGTCGTCCGCTAGGTCCCCGCGACACCACCCCACTCCACCGAGGATGGTTCCCATGCACACCCTTCCCCGCACCCGGCTCGCCGCACTCGCCGCGGCCGCGCTGACCGCCAGCCTGCTCGCGGGCTGCGGCGGCGACGACGACGACAAGGCCGCCGACCCGACCCCTGCCGGCAGCTCCACGAAGAAGCCGCCGAAGAGCACGCCGACCGACGCCGGCTCGGAGCCGACCGGGACGCCCAGTGGCACGGCCGATCAGGTGACCGTCCCGGTCTATTTCGTCGGCGACACTCCGCAGGGCCCGCGCCTCTACCGCGAGTTCCGCAAGGTCGGGGCCGACGACCCGCTCGACGCGGCGGCCGCCCTGGTCACCGGCGGCGACGCGCTCGACCCCGACTACCGCACGCTCTACCCCGGTGGGGCGTTCGCCGGCATCACCCACGACGACGGCGGCTTCTCCGTCGAGCTGGCCGACGACGGCTGGAGCACTCCGGCCGAGGGCATGTCGAAGAGCGACGCGAAGCTCGCCGTGCAGCAGCTCGTCTACACGATCCAGGGCGTCGAGCAGTCCCGGGACCCGGTCACCTTCTACCTGGGCGGCGACCCGGTCACGATCTTCGGCATCGACAGCTCGGGCGGCATCGAGAACGCCCCCCAGCTCGACGTGGCCGCCTTCGTCAACCTGACCACGCCCGAGGAGGGTGCCAGCGTGAGCGGCTCCTTCAAGGCCAGCGGCGTGGCCAGCTCGTTCGAGGCCACGGTGCCGTGGCAGATCCGGCGGGGCGACTCGGTGGTCAAGAAGGGCTTCGCGACCGCCGAGGGCTGGCTGGACAAGCTCTACCCCTTCGAGACCGAGGTGGACGTCTCCGACCTCGACCCGGGCGAGTACACGTTCGTGGCGATGACCGACGACCCCTCCGGTGGCGAGGGCGGCGGCCCGAACGAGGACAGCAAGACCATCATCGTGCGCTGACCCGCCCGAGTCTCGACAGGCTCGACCACCGAAGAGACGCGGGGCGGGTCAGCTCCAGCGGGGGGTGCGGGAGAGCAGCGCGGCGACGGCCGCCACGCCGGCGGTCGACGTACGCAGCACCTCGGCGCCCAGCCGGACAGACGTCGCGCCGGCCGCCACGAACGCCGCGACCTCCTCGTCGCTGAGCCCGCCCTCCGGACCCACGACGACCACGATCCGGCCCGACGCCGGGACCTCGAGGGACGACAGCGGCACCCCGGCCTCCTCGTGCAGCACCACGGCGAGCTCGGCGGCAGCCACCAGCGCGACGACGTCGGGGGTCGAGGCGAGGTCGGACACGACCGGGAACCACGTGCGACGCGCCTGCTTGGCGGCCTCGCGGGCGGTCGAGCGCCATCGCGCGAGGGACTTCGCGGCCCGCTCGCCCTTCCACACCGCGACGCTGCGGGAGGCCGCCCACGGGACGACCTCGGCGACGCCCACCTCGGTCAGCACCTCGACCGCCAGCTCACCGCGGTCGCCCTTGGGCAGCGCCTGGACCACGACGACCGCTGGCTCGGGCGCCGCGGCCGACGACACCGAGGCCACGACGACCTCGAAGACCCGCTTGCCGGTCGACTCGACCTCGCCGGTGACCGACGTGCCGGCCCCGTCGGTGAGGACGACCGACTCCCCCACCCGCAGCCGTCGTACGGCGACCGCGTGGTGGGCCTCGTCGCCCGTCACCTCGACCGACGAGCCGACCGTCACCCCGGCGAGCGACGGCACGAGGTGCACGGGGAGCGACACGTCAGTGCGGGTTGAACGCGTCGCGGAGACGGCCGAAGACCGACTTGGACCCGGGCCGGACCTGGCCGGTCGGCTGCTCCTCGCCGCGCAGGGCCGCCAGCTCGCGGAGCAGCTCCTCCTGACGCGGGTCGAGCCGGGACGGGGTCTCGACGACGACACTGACGACCAGGTCGCCGCGACCGCCACGCAGGCCCGGGACGCCGCGGCCGCGCAGCACCTGCTCGGTGCCGGACTGGGTGCCGGGCCGGATCTCGAGCTCGAACGACGTCTCCAGGTCCGGTGCGTCCTCCGCCGCGGCGACGACATCGGCCTCGAGCGTGGGCAGGGTGAGCGTCGTGCCGAGGGCCGCCGCGGTCATCGGCACCTGGACGGTGCAGTGCAGGTCGTTGCCGTGGCGCGTGAACGTCTCGTGGTCGGCGATGTGGATCTCGACGTACAGGTCGCCGGGTGGACCACCGCCCGGGCCGACCTCGCCCTGCTCGGTGAGCTGGACGCGGGTGCCGTTGTCGACGCCCGCCGGGATCTTCACCGTGAGCGTGCGACGCGACCGGACCCGCCCGTCGCCGGAGCACTCGCGGCAGGGGTCCGGGATGATCGAGCCGAAGCCCCGGCACGCCGCGCACGGCCGCAGGGTGCGGATCTCGCCCAGGAACGACCGCTGCACGTGGGCGACCTCGCCCGCGCCGCGGCAGGTCTCGCACGGGACGGGGTGGCTGCCGGGTGCGGCGCCCTCGCCGTGACAGGTGCCGCAGAGCACCGCGGTGTCGACCTTGAGCTCGCGGGTGACCCCGAACGCCGCGTCGGCCAGCTCGACCTCGAGCCGGATCAGGGCGTCCTGCCCCCGGCGCATCCGCGGCCGCGGGCCGCGGCCCTGGCCGCCACCACCCGGGGCGTTGCCGCCGAAGAAGGCGTCCATGATGTCGGTGAACGAGAAGCCGGGGCCCTGGCCGAAGCCGCCGCCGGCGCCGCCGAACGGGTCGCCGCCCCGGTCGTACGCCGCGCGCTTCTGCGGGTCCGACAGGACCTCGTAGGCGCGGGAGACCTCCTTGAACTTCTCCTGGGTCTCCGGATCCGGGTTGACGTCCGGGTGCAGCTGCCGCGCGAGTCTCCGGTAGGCCTTCTTGATGGCGTCGCCGTCCGCGTCGCGCGTGACACCGAGGAGGTCGTACAGGTCCTGACTCAAGTCTGTTCCTTCATGGTCGGTTCGGGAGGTGCGGGACGGGGCGCGGGATCAGCCCTCGTCGAGAATGCGGGAGACGTAGCGGGCGACGGCTCGCACCGACGCCATCGTGCCGGGGTAGTCCATCCGGGTCGGGCCCACGATGCCGAGCCGGGCGAGGGCCTCGTCGCGAGGGCCGTACCCGGTGGCCACGACGCTGGTCGACGCGAGCTCCTGGTAGGGACCTTCGTGGCCGATCCGCACCGTCACGGTGCCGTCGGCGGCCGCCTCGCCGAGCAGCTTGAGGAGCACGACGTGCTCCTCCAGCGCCTCGAGCAGCGGGCGGACGTCGACGTCGAAGCTGTCGCCGAACCGGGCGAGGTTGGAGGCGCCACCGACCGCGAGGCGCTCGTCGGAGCGGTGGTCGGACATGGCCTCGACGAGACTGTCGACGACGGCGGCCAGCGCATGGGTGTCGGGCGACGGCTCGGGGGCGGTGCCCGCGGTGGGCACGATGCCGCGCAGCGCGGTCGACGCGTCGGCGATGATCTCGCCGGTGGCGGCCCGGCCGATGCGGGCCCGCAGGTCGACGAGCGCCGCGTCGGTGATCTCGGAGTCCAGGTCGACCAGCCGCTGCTCGACGCGGCCGGTGCTGAGGATCAGGACGACGAGCAGCCGGGTCGGCACGAGGGCCACGACCTCGACGTGGCGCACCGTGGAGCGCGAGAGCGTGGGGTACTGGACGACCGCGACCTGGCGGGTCAGCTGGGCGAGCAGCCGGACGCTGCGGCGCAGCACGTCGTCGAGGTCCACCGCGCCCTCGAGGAAGGTCGAGATGGCCTTGCGCTCCGCGGGCGAGAGCGGCTTGATCTGGGCGAGGCGGTCGACGAAGAGCCGGTAGCCCTTGTCCGTGGGGATCCGGCCGGCGCT
>JAOPXF010000347.1 GCA_025965295.1 Nocardioides sp. | reverse complement strand
CTCGGTGTGCTCGGGACCCCTCCGCCCGCGCCCGCCTCCCAGGCCAAGGTCCGTGGCCGCCTGCACAGCCAGCTCCGCGACCGGCGGGCGATCAGCCACCACTACGACCTCTCCAACGAGTTCTACTCGCTGATCCTGGAGTCGTCGATGGCCTACTCGTGCGGCTACCACGAGGCCCCGGACACCCCGCTCGAGCAGGCGCAGCGGGCCAAGCTGGACCTGGTCTGCACCAAGCTGGGGCTGGAGCCGGGCACGACGCTGCTCGACGTCGGCTGCGGCTGGGGCTCGCTCTCGCTGCACGCCGCCGAGCGCTTCGGTGCGCAGGTCACCGGCGTGACGATCGCGGCCGAGCAGAAGCGCTTCATCGACGCCCGGATCGCCGAGCGGGGGCTTCAGGACCGGGTCGAGATCCGGCTCCAGGACTACCGCGAGGTGCCGGAGCGCGGCGCGTTCGACGCGGTCTCCTCGATCGAGATGGGCGAGCACGTCGGCGAGCGCAACTACCCGACGTACGCCGAGGTGCTGCACCGCTCGGTGCGCCCCGGCGGCCGCGTCCTGGTCCAGCAGATGTCCCGCACCGGCCGGTGGCCGGGCGGCGGGCCCTTCATCGAGTCGTTCATCGCCCCGGACATGTACATGCGCCCGGTCGGCGAGACCGTCGCCCACCTGGAGCGCGGCGGCCTGGAGGTGCGCGACGTGCACGCCCTGCGCGAGCACTACGTGCACACCGTCGCCGGCTGGCTCCAGCGCTTCGAGCTGAACGTCGAGCGGCTCACCGCGCTGGTCGGCGAGGAGGTCGTGCGGGTCTGGCGGCTCTACCTGGTCGGCGGCGCGATGGCCTTCCGCGAGGGCCGGATGGGCGTCGACCAGATCCTGATGGTCCGCCCGGGCGACGAGCACACACTGCCCGCGATCCGGGCCTGGTGACTTCCCCATGAATGACGTCGGACTCGTGCTGCTGGTCGCGCTCGCGACGGCCGCGGCGCTGATGACCGGCACGGCCCTGGTCGCGCGCGCGACCGGCCGGGTGGCCGTGGTCGACGTCGCCTGGGGACTGGGATTCGTCGCGATCGCCTCCACGACGGCGCTCGCGGCGGATGAAGGAGCGGTCCGGCGGTGGGTGGTGCTGGCGATGGTGGCGATATGGGGGTGCCGCCTCGCCTGGCACATCCGCCGCCGGGCCGTGGGCCACGGGGAGGACCCGCGCTACGAGAAGCTCCTCGGCGGCCCGCTGCGCGAGGTCGGCCTGCGCGTCGCGGTCCGCAAGGTCTTCCTGGTCCAGGGCCTGGCCCTGTGGGTGACCTCCCTGCCCGTGCAGGTCGGCGCGGCCCTGACCGTGCGGTGGTGGCCGGTCGTCGTCGCCGGTGCCCTGCTCTGGCTGGTCGGGCTGGTCTTCGAGTCGGTCGGCGACGCCCAGCTCGCGGCGTACAAGGCCGACCCCGACCGCGGTCCCGTGATGGACCGGGGGCTGTGGGCCTGGACCCGGCACCCCAACTACTTCGGCGACGCCTGCGTGGGCTGGGGCATCTGGCTGGCCGGCGGGCTCGCCTCCGGCTGGCTGCCCGGGCTGCTCACGATCGTCGCACCGGCCGCGATGACCTACTTCCTCGTCTTCGCGACCGGTGCCCGCCTGCTGGAGAGCACGATGATGAAGCGCGAGGGCTACCCGGCGTACGCCGAGCGCACCTCGATGTTCGTTCCGCTGCCGCCCCGCGGGCGGGGCCGCCGGCGGGCCTGACTCAGGTCGCGTCGGGGTCCTGGCGGTCCCGGCCCCTGCGGAACCGCTCGCGCTCCTCCTCGGCGAGGCGCTCGCGCTCCCGCCGGGCCTGCTCGTGCCGGCGGCGCTGCTCGTCGGCGCGCTCGCGCACCTGCCGCAGGAACTCCTCGTCCTTCGCGGCGTCGGCGGGCGCCGCCCGGCCCGGCCGGTCGTACTCCGGGAACCCGGTGGCCTCGCGCTCGTGGCGGGAGCGGGCGGCCGTCGTCGACTCGGGGCGCCCGGCGACCAGCCACGCGATCGAGCCCACGAGCGGAAAGAGCAGGACCAGCAGCACCCAGGCCACCTTGGGCAGGTTGCGGATCCGGTCCGCGGGCGTGCTGATGGCCTCGACGAGACAGAACACCCAGAGGGCGAACGTCACGACCCCGAGCAGGAGATCCAGCTTGATCACGGAAGAAGTGTGCGCCCTCGGCCGCGGATGCGCGCGCATTCTCCCGAGGGTGGTGGCGTGCTTGACTCGTGGGCGTGGACGCCGTCACCGCCGCGTTCGAGGCACTGCCCCGCACCGGCTTCCTGCCGCGCGGTCTGCGACTCCGGGCCGGGTACGACGGGCCGCTGGACATCGGGCACGGCCAGACCAGCTCGCAGCCGCGGACCGTCGACGCCATGCTCCGGCTGCTGGAGGTCCGTCCCGGTGACCGGGTGCTCGACGTCGGCTCCGGGTCGGGGTGGACGACGGCCCTGCTCGCGCACCTGACCGGCCCCGCCGGCGCGGTCGTCGGGGTCGAGCTCGAGCCCGACCTGGTGCGCTTCGGGTCGGCCAACCTGGCCCGCACCGGCCAGCCGTGGGCGCGGATCCGGGCCGCGACGCCGGGCGTGCTCGGCGACGCCGCCCACGCGCCGTACGACCGGATCCTGGTGTCGGCGGAGGCGCGCGAGCTGCCCGTCGCCCTCCTCGACCAGCTCGCAGCGGAGGGCCGGATGGTGCTCCCGGTGGCCGGCTCGATGCTGCTGGTGGTCGGAGGTGGTGACGGGCCGCCCACGGTCACCCGGCACGGGGCCTACCGCTTCGTGCCGCTGCGCTGAGCGTGTCAGTCGGTAGCGTCGTCGCGGACCGCCGGCAGGTCGTCGAAGGTGACCTCGACGCTCTCGAACCCCTTGTGGCGCTGGGCTCTCGCGTAGCTCTCGTAGGCCCGACGGTCGGCGTCGGTCAGCTCGACGGCGTCCGTGAACGGCGTCAGCAGCGCGCGCGGCCAGAGGTGGCGGACCAGGACGACGTTGACCTGGATGCCGAGCATCGCCATCACCGCGGCCAGGTAGATGAGCCCGATCAGGCCGAGGACCAGGCCGAACGTCTTGTTCATCGACGTCGTCTGCGCGAGCACGTGGGTGGCGTAGGTGGCCCCGACGTACTGAAGGAGCTGCCAGAGGATCGCGACGACGAACGCCCCGGGCGCGGCCTTGCGCAAGCTCAGGTGGCGGGCGACCGCGAAGCGGAACAGCAGGGACAGCAGCGCCCCGACGAGCAGGGCGGTCGCGGCGCTGATCAGGATCCGGATCGTGAGGTCGGTGCCCCGGCTGAAGACCTGGGTGTTGCTGCCCAGCGCGGACAGGATCGAGACCGCGAGCACCGCGAGGCCGGCGCTGAGCAGCAGCGCCAGGCTCTTGAGACGCAGCAGGAACGGGTTGGGGCGGCTGTTGCGCGGCACCGACCAGGCGACGTTCATCGCGTTCTGGATCGCCTGGCCCAGGCCGAGGGAGCCGTAGAGCGCGGCCAGGCCACCCACGACGGCGCCGGTGCTCGAGCCGCGCAACCCCTCCGGCCGGCCGAGCTGGTCGCCGATGATGGGGAACTGGCTCAGCGCGGAGTTCAGCACCTCCTGCTGGAGCTCCGGGCGGCCCTGGAGGACGAAGCCGAAGATCGAGGACGCGAGCAGCATCAACGGGAAGATCGCGATGAACGCGTAGTAGGTCATGATCGCGGCCAGGTAGTTGCTCTGGTCGTCGAAGAACTTGTAGACCACGGCGATCGGGATCCCGAGCACCCGGTGCCGTCGCTGGAAGCGGTCCAGGCCGTCCGCGACTCTCCCCACGGCCCGAAGGCTACCGGCCGGGTCCTCCGCGTCAGTACGACTTGGGCAGCCCCAGCGAGTGCATGGCGACGAAGTTGAGGATCATCTCGCGGCTGACCGGGGCGATCCGGCCCGCGCGGGTCGCGACGAGGAGGCCGGCCATGCCGTACTCCTGGGTGATCCCGTTCCCGCCGTGGGTCTGGACGGCGCGGTCGACCGCGTCGCACGCGGCCTCGGCGGCGGCGTACTTGGCCATGTTGGCGGCCTCGCCGGCGCGCATGTCGTCGCCGACGTCGTTGAGGGCCGCGGCCTTCTGGGTCATCAGCCGGGCCAGCTCGACCTCGATGTGGCTCTGGGCAAGCGGGTGCGCGATGGCCTGGTGCGAGCCGATGGCGTCCTTGAAGACCGTGCGCTCCTTGGCGTACGCCGTCGCCCGCTCGAGCGCGTAGCGCGCCAGCCCGGTCGAGAAGGAGGCCGCCATGATCCGCTCGGGGTTGAGGCCGGCGAAGAGCTGCACCAGGCCGCCGTCCTCGTCGCCGACGATCGCGTCCGCCGGGAGCCGGACGTCGTCGAGGAAGACCTGGAACTGCTTCTCGGGCGAGACCATCTCGACCGGGATGTGGGTGAAGGTGAAGCCGGGGCTGTCGGTCGGGACGACGAGCAGCACCGGCTTGACCTTGCCGGTGCGGGCGTCCTCGGCGCGGGCGACGACGAGCACGTTGTCGGCCTCGTCGACGCCGGAGATCCAGATCTTCTGCCCGCTCAGCACCCACCCGTCGCCGTCGCGGCGCGCGGTCGTGGTGATGTTGTGGGTGTTGGTGCCGGCGTCGGGCTCGGTGATCGCGAACGCCATGGTGCCGGTGCCGTCGCAGATCCCGGGAAGCCACTTCTGCTTCTGCTCCGGCGTCCC
>JAOPXF010000336.1 GCA_025965295.1 Nocardioides sp. | reverse complement strand
CGCTTCGCGATCCGTGAGGGTGGCCGCACCGTCGGTGCCGGCCGCGTCACCAAGATCACCAAGTGACCCCCGCTGGTCACTGACCAGCCAGCAGCACCAGGACGGCCCCGGACCTCGGTCCGGGGCCGTCCTTGCATGTCCGCTCCGTTGGCTGGGGAGGTTGCGCCAGCAACCGTCTCGAAACCCGATGAGGCCGGCGCCGTCGGTTTGGGCGCTGCGCGGCGGCTGGGAAAGGATGGGGGCATGAGCGAGGGGGTGCGCACACCGAGGCCGCACGAGAAGCTGACCGAGGATGGGCGGCGGGTGCGCGAGGTGCTGACCTACGCGCGGCGGGGGAGCCGGTTCACGCCCAAGCAGGCGGCGGGGTGGAATGCCCACCACGAGGAGTGGTTCGTCGAGGACGAGCGCGTCGACGACCCCGACTTCTCCTTCGCCGAGGCCTTCGGACGCCGGGCCCCGCTCATCGTCGAGATCGGGCCGGGTGTGGGGGAGGCGACCGCCGCGCTCGCCGCCGCGCGGCCGGCGTACGACGTCCTGGCGTTCGAGGTGTGGCGTCCCGGTGTCGCCGAGGCACTGGGCCGGGTGGCGGCCGCGGGCGCGACCAATGTGCGGTTCTGCGCGGTCGACGCGGTCTGGTCGATGGAGCACCTGCTCGAGCCGGGCGGGGTGGCCGAGCTGTGGACGTTCTTCCCCGACCCGTGGCACAAGAAGCGGCACCACAAGCGCCGCCTGGTCACCCCTGAGTTCGCGGCCCTCGCCGCCTCGCGACTGGCGCCGGGCGGGGTGTGGCGGCTCGCGACCGACTGGCCGGCCTACGCCGAGCAGATGGTCGAGGTCCTCGACGCCGAGCCGTCCCTGTCGGGCGGGGTCGTCGAGCGCTGGACGCAGCGGCCGGTCACGAAGTTCGAGCGCAAGGGGATCGAGGCCGGCCGGTCGATCACCGACCTCGCGTACCGCCGGGTCGACGGCGGGGCAGTCGCGGGGAGCTAGAGCGCGTCCTGGAGGTGGAAGCCGTAGCGGTCGAGCAGGTCCTCGATCCGCTCCCGCTCGGCGTCCCGGTCGATGCCGGGCCGCAGCACCTCCATGAGGTGTGGGTGACCCAGCGCCGTGCAGGCCTCGGCCAGCACGCCGTCGTACGCCCCGCGCAGCCCCTCGTACTTCGCGAAGCGGATCCCGTCGGGCGGGTAGCGGAAGCGCTGCCGCAGCCGCCGGGCGTCGGCCGCGAGGTCGCCGATCGGGCGACCGGCTGGCAGCGCCGGCGTCGGGCGCACGTAGTGGACGACGCGGTCGAGGGCACGGCACAGGCCCTGGTGCACATCCACGACGGTACGTCGACGGTCGGCCGTCGGCAACGGTTTCACCCCTCGAGCAGGGCGAGCTCCTCGTCGACGTGGGTGTCGGCGAGCCCCGCGGCGTCCAGCTCGGCCTTCAGCTCCCGTTGGCGGGCCAGCGCCTCGTCGGTGCGGCCCAGGTTGCGCAGCGCCCACGCGACCATCCAGCGAGCCACCCGCGTCCGGGCGACGTCACCGATCCGCTCGCGCGCGGCCTGCGCCTCCTCGAAGCATGCGAGAGCGGCCTCGAAGTCGCCCGCGTCGGCGTGCGTCACCCCCAGGTTGTTGAGCAGCGAGGCGTCCCAGTCGCGGGCTTGAGGGTCCGCGGATCCACGGGCCACCGCGAGCGCCGCCTCGTGCCGGGCGAGTCGCTCGGCGGGGTCCGCCACCAGCGCGACCATGTGCAGGGCGTCCACCTGCAGGGCGTCCAGGCCCGCGGCGGCGGCGGTCTGGGCGGCCGCCTCGAACTGCGGGAGTGCCTCCTCGGGCCGACCCTCGGAGCGGAACAGGCGGCCGCGCTCGAGCACGATGCGGGTGGCGACCTCGTCACCGGTGGGGGAGAGGGCGTCGAGCACGGCGTGCCCCTCGTCGTAGCGCTCCTGGAGGCCGAGCGCCCGAGCCACCTGGGTCATCAGCACCAGCCGGTCGTCGGGGTCGGCGGCCTCGGCCGCAGCGCGGAAGCGCCGCTCGGAGGCGGCCGGGTCGTCGAAGTCCCACAGCGGGGTCGGGTCGATCATGGGGCCATCCTCGCAACCCGGATGGCCGGATGTCGTGGACAGGTGTCCGCCCGCCGCCTGCTGCGGGCCGGTCATCGAACCTAGGCTTGCGGCCGTGACCGCCCCCGTCCAGACGCAGCCGCGTCGCAGCAAGCACCTCCACCGGGCCTGGCTCGTCGCCGCGGTGACGATGGGCGCCCTGGTCGCGGCCGCGGGCTTCCGCTCCTCGACCGGCGCGCTGCTCGAGCCGCTCGAGCACGAGTTCGGCTGGTCCCGCGCGACCACCAGCGGGGCGGTCAGCCTCAACCTGGTGGTCTACGGGCTGACGGCGCCGTTCGCGGCTGCGCTCATGGAGCGCTTCGGAGTACGCCGGGTGGTCGCCGCCGCGCTCAGCCTGGTCGCCCTCGGCGCCGGCCTGACCCTGGTGATGACCAGCGCCTGGCAGCTGTGGCTGCTGTGGGGGTTCGCGGTCGGCATCGGCACCGGCGCGCTCGCCCTGGTCTTCGGCGCCGTCGTCGCCAACCGGTGGTTCGTCCGGCACCGCGGCGTGGTCGTCGGCGTCTTCTCGGCGGCGAGCTCGACCGGACAGCTGGTCTTCCTGCCCGCCATCGCCCACCTCGCCGAGGGGCCGGGCTGGCGCTGGGCGGCCGGTCTGGTGACGGCCTTCGCGCTCGCGCTGGTGCCGCTGGTCTGGTGGATCCTGCGCGACCAGCCCGCCGACGTCGGCACCACGCCGTACGGCGCGGGGGCGGGCTGGGTGCCCGAGCCGGTGACCGAGACCCGGGGTGCCGCCCGCGTGGCCCTGGAGACCCTCCGCGACAGCGCGCGGTCGAGGACCTTCTGGATCCTGTTCGTCACCTTCTGGATCTGTGGCTGGTCGACCAACGGCCTGATCGGCACACACTTCATCCCGGCTGCGCACGACCACGGCATGCCCATGGGCACGAGCGCCAACCTGCTGGCCCTGATCGGCGTCTTCGACATCGTCGGCACCGTCGCCAGCGGCTGGCTGACCGACCGCGTCGACAGCCGCTACCTGCTGTTCGGCTACTACTTCTTCCGGGGGTTGTCGCTGCTCGTCGTCCCGGCGCTCCTCGGTCCGCACGGGCACCCGAGCCTCTTCGTCTTCATCCTGTTCTACGGCCTGGACTGGGTGGCGACCGTGCCGCCCACGGTCGCCCTGTGCCGGCAGCACTTCGGCGCCGAGCGGGCCGGAGTGGTCTTCGGCTGGGTGTTCGCCTCGCACATGGTCGGCGCGGGGCTCGCGGCGAGCTACGCGGGCTGGATCCGCACCTCGCTCGGCGACTACTTCGTCGCCTGGATGACCGCCGGGGTGCTCTGCCTCGGCGCGGCCGCGCTGTGCCTGCTGATCCCGACCCGCGGCGTCGACGGCGCCCGCGACATCGGCGAGCCGGTCACGGACTCCATGTGAGACCTCTGGGGCGAGGTCACCGCCGGGCGGTCAGCCGCCGCCGGAGCTCCGCCTCGCGGGCCAGCCGGGCCGAGTCGCGTTCGCGACGGGAGGCGACGACGGCGGCCAGGAACGCCTCGGGCGGCGTGCCGGGCGGCGGCGGGGGAGCGACGTACTCCGAGACCTGCCCGGCCAGGCGCGCGGCGATCGTGGCCCGGGACGCCGGGTCGATCTGTGGGAGCCGTCCGAGGAACTGGCGTACGGCGAGCGCCAGGCCGGTCGGCAGCGACGCCATGTCGGCACCGGCCGCCCACGCGGCGAGGGGCGGTGGCATCTGGGCGGGTGGCCCCAGCCGGAGCCGGACCCGCTCGCGGACGACGTACGTGCCTGCGGCGTAGTCGCCGAGCCGCTTGCCGCGCGAGCTCAGCAGTGCCGAGAAGAAGGCCGGGCCGCCGCCGAAGGCGTAGACCTCGATGATCGCGATCAGCGAGCGCACGAACGCGTGCTGGAAGGAGATGGGGCCGGCGTCGTCGCGGACCGTGCGCAGACCGAGCGCGTACTTGCCGATCGACTTGCCCCGGGTCAGGGTCTCCACCGTCGTCGGGAAGATCACGAACACCACGATCATCGAGCCGAGGAACGCCACCCACAGCAGGGCCTCGTCGGTGCGGATCGCGGCGACCGTGAAGACGAGCACCACCCCCACCAGCAGCAGCCCGGTCACGACCACGTCGATGAGGCCGGACGCGATCCGGGTGCCGAGCCCGGCGGGCGGCAGGTCGAGGGCGACGGCCTCGCCGGTGACGAGATCGTCGGTCGTGAGGGTGGCGAACTCGGGAGCCGACATCACCCGAAGCATAGGGTGACGGCGTGGACCTCGACGCCTACGTGCTCGCGCACACCCGGGAGTGGGAGCGTCTCGAGGAGCTCACCCGGCGGCGCCGGCTCACCGGTGCCGAGAGCGACGAGCTGGTCGAGCGCTACCAGGCGGTCGCCACCCACCTCTCGGTCGTGCGGACCTCCGCGCCGGACCCGTCGCTGGTCGCCCACCTCTCCGCGCTGCTGTCCCGGGCCCGCAACCGCGCCGCGGGCACCCGCGTCGGCACCTGGCGGGGGGTGGCGTCGTTCTTCGTCGACCGGTTCCCGGCCGCGCTCTCCCGGTTGCGGTGGTGGTGTCT
>JAOPXF010000028.1 GCA_025965295.1 Nocardioides sp. | reverse complement strand
CGATCCGCAGGCCGTCGACGTCGTACACCCGGTCCTGGGTGCCATCCCCGTCCTCGCCGAAGAGGCAGTCGGCGTACGGCGCCCGCTCGTCGTGGTTGCCCATCACCCAGACCACCTGCGCCCCCATAGCGGCCGCGGCGGGCTCGACGAGCGCTCGCAGCCGGGCGTACGCCGCCGGCTCGGCCCGGTCGGCCAGGTCGCCGGTGAAGACCAGCGCCTGCGGCGGTGGGTCGACGTGCGCGAGCCGATCGAGCGCACGGACCACGCCGGCCTCGGTGTCGATGACGCCGTACTGGCGCACGCCGTCCGCGAGCAGGTGCGGGTCGCTGAGGTGGGCGACCACGTGGCGGGGGGCGGGGTACTGACCGAGCTGCACGCCGTCAGGCTAGCCCGGGGTCCCAGGTGCTCGGCGGCGCTCGAGCAGGAAGACGGGGATCACCCGGTCGGTGCGCTTCTCGTACGTGGCGTAGTTGGGCCAGGTGCGCAGCATGACCTGCCACATCCGGGTGCGCTCCTCGCCCTCGAGCTCGCGGGCAGTGACGGGAATGCGCTCGCGCCCGGCAGTGATCTCGGCCTCGCCCGCCGCCCGCAGGTTCCCGACCCAGAGCGGCATCTTCGGTCCGCCGAAGTAGGAGCCCGCGATCAGCCAGCGCCCCTCGTGGGGGACGCAGAGCAGGGGGGTGGTGCGGGGCACGCCGCTCCTGCGGCCGACGACCGTGAGGTTGAGGTTGGGCAGGCCGGCGATGTCGAGGATCGTCACCCGACCGCGGGTGAGACGGTGCAGCGCCCTGTCGGTCCACACCACCTGCGGCAACAGCCTGGGCATCCAGGAGAGGGCGCCGATGCGCACGGCGAGCGGAGTGAGCAGACCCATGGCCGGAGGCTAGTGGGAAGCAGGCGTGAACGCGGCCGACTCGGGTACGGCGACGTGACGCCGGTCACCGCTCGCCATTGCCAGAACCCGGCACGGGCTCCTAGGGTTTCCGACAGACAGAAGAAATCTTCCACGATGTGGAATCACGGATCGGGAGGCTCGGAGATGGCGGGACGCGTGCAGGTCGGTGGGCTCGACGTGGCGGAGGTGCTTCACCGCTTCGTCACCGACGAGGCGCTCCCGGGCTCCGGGGTCGACCCCGACGCGTTCTGGGCCGGCGTCGACGCGATCGTCCACGACCTGGCGCCGCGCAACCGCGAGCTGCTCGCCCGGCGCGACCGGCTCCAGTCGCAGCTCGACGACTGGCACCGCGAGCACCCCGGCGTCCCCGACTCGGATGCCTATGTCGCGTTCCTGCGGGAGATCGGCTACCTGCTCGACGAGCCCGGCGAGGTGTCCGTGACCACGGCGGACGTCGACGACGAGGTGGCCCGGATCGCCGGCCCGCAGCTCGTGGTGCCGCTGCTGAACGCCCGCTTCGCGACCAACGCCGTCAACGCCCGCTGGGGCTCGCTCTACGACGCGCTCTACGGCACCGACGTGGTCCCGCAGGAGGGCGACCTGGCCCCCGGTGACGACTACAACAAGGCCCGCGGCGACGAGGTCATCCGGTGGGGCCGCGCCTTCCTCGACGAGCACTTCCCCCTGGCGACCGGCTCCCACACCGACGCCACGTCGTACGCCGTGGACGCCGACGGAGTGGCCGTCACGGTGGAGGACGCCGTCGTCCGGCTCGCCGACCCCTCCCAGCTGGTCGGCTTCCGTGGCGCCACCGAGTCGCCCGAGGCGGTGCTGCTGGTCCACCACGGCCTGCACGTCGAGATCCAGGTCGACCGCGACGACCCGATCGGTGCCACCGACGCCGCCGGGGTCAAGGACCTGCTCGTGGAGTCCGCGATCTCCACGATCATGGACCTCGAGGACTCCGTCGCGGCCGTCGACGCCGACGACAAGGTGCTCGGCTACCGCAACTGGCTGCACCTCATGTCCGGCACCCTGGCCGAGGAGGTCACCAAGGGCGGCAAGACCTTCACCCGGTCCATGAACCCCGACCGGACCTACTCGACCACCGCCGGCGCCGACGTCACGCTGCGCGGGCGCTCGCTGCTGTTCATCCGCCAGGTGGGCCACCTGATGACCACCGACGCCGTGCGCGACCGCGACGGCAACGAGGTGCCCGAGGGCATCCTCGACGCGATCATGACCGCCCTCGGGAGCCTCGTGGACCTGCGCGGCGAGTCCGAGCTCGCCAACTCGCGCACCGGCTCGATGTACGTCGTGAAGCCGAAGATGCACGGCCCCGACGAGGTCGCGTTCGCGGTCGAGCTCTTCGGCCGGGTCGAGGAGCTGCTCGGCCTGCCGCGGCTGACGATCAAGGTGGGGATCATGGACGAGGAGCGGCGTACGTCGCTCAACCTCAAGGCCTGCATCGCCGAGGCCCGGGAGCGGGTCGCCTTCATCAACACCGGCTTCCTGGACCGCACCGGCGACGAGATCCACACCTCCATGCAGGCCGGACCGATGGTGCGCAAGAACGACATGAAGGGCGAGACCTGGATCCAGGCCTACGAGGACCTCAACGTCGACATCGGGCTCGAGTGCGGCCTGCTCGGCCGGGCCCAGATCGGCAAGGGCATGTGGGCCGCGCCGGACAGCCTCGCCGCCATGTACGAGGCCAAGATCGGGCACCCGAAGGCCGGCGCCAGCTGCGCCTGGGTGCCGTCGCCGACCGCGGCCACCGTGCACGCGCTGCACTACCACCAGGTCGACGTCCGCGCCCGCCAGGAGGAGCTCCTCGAGGGCGGTCGCCGCCGCGACCGCGAGCAGCTGCTCGAGGTCCCGCTCGGTGACCCGGCGTCGTGGTCCGACGACGACCGCCAGGCCGAGATCGACAACAACCTCCAGAGCCTGCTGGGTTACGTCGTGCGCTGGGTCGACGCCGGCGTGGGCTGCTCGAAGGTTCCCGACAACACCGGCGAGCCGTTGATGGAGGACCGCGCGACCTGCCGGATCTCCTCGCAGCACGTGGCCAACTGGCTGCACCACGGCGTCGTCAGCGCGGACCAGGTCGACGAGACCCTGCGCCGGATGGCGAAGGTCGTCGACGAGCAGAACGCCGGCGACCCGACGTACCAGCCGATGGCGCCGGACTTCGACGGCGAGGCCTTCGGGGCCGCCCGCGCCCTGGTCTTCGAGGGGCTCGACCAGCCCAGCGGCTACACCGAGCCGATCCTGCACCGCCGGCGCCTGGCGCAGAAGCAGAAGACCCACCAGCAGAACGAGACCACCGGGAGCAACGCATGAGCATCGACCTGGCCACCGCCCGCGCCCTCGTCGCGGCGGCCCGCGAGCACGCCGCCGCCACGGGCTGCAAGCCCATGGCCGTCGTGGTGATCGACGACGGTGGCCACGTGGTGGCCGTCGAGCGCGAGGACGGGTCGTCCACCAAACGCTTCGAGATCGCCTTCGGCAAGGCGCACGGGGCCGTCTCCCTCGGACTCGGCTCACGGGCCCTGATGGAGCGGGCCGAGCAGCAGCCCTACTTCATCGCCGCGGCGACCGCCGCCATCGGCGGCTCCCTGGTCCCGGTGCCGGGCGGCGTGCTCGTCCGGGACGGCGACGGTGCTCTCGTCGGCGCGGTCGGTGTCTCCGGCGACACGTCCGACAATGACGAGGCCGTGGCCGTCGCCGGCATCGAGGCGGTCGGCCTCACCGCCCAGCCCGGGAGCGCCTGACATGGGCGATGCCGGTGCCGCGGTCGAGGCCGTGACCCGCCGGGTCCGGGAGCTCCTCCCGGACCACGCGGTGGTCACCGACCGCGCGCGGCTGCGCACCTACGAGTGCGACGGTCTCGCTCACTACCGGGTCACCCCCGCCCTCGTGGTCATGCCCCAGGACGCCACCCAGCTCGCCGACGTCGTCCGCGCCTGCGCCGAGCACGGGGTCCCGTTCGTCGCCCGCGGCTCGGGCACCGGGCTCTCCGGAGGCGCCCTGCCGCACGCCGAGGGCGTGCTGGTCGTGACCTCCCAGATGCGCCAGATCACCGACGTGCGCCCCGAGGACCAGCGGGCGGTCGTGGAGCCCGGCGTCATCAACCTCGACGTCACCAGGGCGGCCACCCCGCACGGCTACTACTACGCGCCCGACCCGTCCAGCCAGCAGATCTGCTCGATCGGCGGCAACGTCGCCGAGAACTCCGGCGGCGCGCACTGCCTCAAGTACGGCTTCACCACCAACCACGTGCTCGGCGCCGACTTCGTGACGCCCCAGGGCGACACGGTGGTCCTCGGCGGGGACGCTCCCGACAGCCCCGGCTACGACCTGCTCGGCGCCGTCGTCGGCTCCGAGGGCACGCTCGGCGTCGTCACCTCGACCACCGTCCGGCTGGTCCGGCTGCCCGAGGAGGTCCGCACGATCCTGGTGGGCTTCGAGTCCACCGACCAGGCCGGCGCCGCCACCTCCGCGATCATCGCAGCCGGCATCGTCCCGGCCGCGATCGAGATGATGGACGCCCTCGCGATCGAGGCGGCCGAGGCCGCCGTGCAGTGCAACTACCCCGACGGGGCCGGCGCGGTGCTCGTCATCGAGCTCGACGGCGCGTCGGTCGAGGTCGAGCAGGAGTACGCCGAGGTCGAGCGGCTGTGCACCGAGAACGGCGCCTTCGAGCAGCGCCTCGCCACCGACCCCGCGGAACGGGCGCTGATCTGGAAGGGCCGCAAGTCGGCCTTCGCCGCGGTCGGGCGGATCAGCCCCGACTACATCGTCCAGGACGGGGTCATCCCGCGGACCGCGCTGCCGCAGGTGCTCCGCGCGATCGCCGACCTCTCGGGCACGTCGGGCGTCCGCGTCGCCAACGTCTTCCACGCCGGTGACGGCAACCTGCACCCGCTGGTGCTCTTCGACGACGCCGTCGAGGGCGCCGGCGACGCGGCCGAGGAGGTCAGCGGCGCGATCCTCGACCTCTGCATCGAGCACGGTGGCTCGATCACCGGCGAGCACGGCGTGGGCATGGACAAGGCCAAGTACATGCCGCGGATGTACACCGACGAGGACCTCGACACGATGCAGCTCGTGCGGTGCGCGTTCGACCCGCAGTCGATCTCCAACCCCGGCAAGGTGTTCCCGACGCCGCGCCTGTGCGGGGAGGTGCCCGGACGACACAAGGGCGCCCACCCGGCGCAGGAAGCCGGCCTGGCGGAGGTGTTCTGACATGGGCATCGGAACGCTGGACACCACGGCACGTGAGGCGATCACCTCCGCGTGCGAGGACGTGCGGGACGCCACGCCGGCCGACGACGTCGACGGCGTACGCCCCGGGCTCGTCGCGCGTCCCGCCGACACCGCCCAGGTCTCCGAGGTGCTGAAGGCCGCGGCCGGCCACCGCCTGAGCGTTGTCCCGCGTGGGCGGGGCACCAAGCTCTCGTGGGGCCGGCCGCCGGACTCCGCGGACGTCCTCCTCGACGTGAGCGCGCTCGACGAGGTGCTCGACCACGCGGCGGGCGACCTGATCGTCGTGACGCAGGCCGGTGCCCGGCTCGCCGACGTGCAGCAGGCCGTGGGCCGCGGCGGCCAGCGCCTGGCGATCGACGAGACCGTGCCGGGTGCGAGCATCGGCGGCACCCTGGCCGCCAACACCAGCGGTCCGCGCCGGGTCGCCACCGGCTCCGCGCGCGACCTGCTCATCGGCATCACGGTGGTGCGCGCCGACGGCGTCGTGGCCAAGGCCGGTGGCCGCGTCGTCAAGAACGTCGCGGGCTACGACCTCGGCAAGCTCCTGGTCGGCTCGGCGGGCACCCTCGCCGTCATCACCGACGCGACCTTCCGGCTCCACCCCGTGGCCGCGGCGCACCGCTGGGTGAGCGTCCCCGTCGCCGACGCCGCCACGGCCCACGCGGCCGTGCAGGCCGTCGTCCACAGCCAGGCCGTGCCCTCCGCCGTGGAGGTCGACTGGGCCGAGGGTCACGGCACCGTGAGCGTGCTCGTCGAGGGCCGGGACGAGGGCGTCGCGGGACGAGCCGCGACGGTCCGTGGGCTGCTCGGCGACGCCTCGACCGAGTCGGGCGACGCGCCCGCGGACGGGGCGACGTACCCCTGGGACCTCGGCGCGGGCGGTGACGCGCGGGCGACCGCCCTCAAGCTCACGTTCGCACTCTCCGGTCTCCCCGACGTGCTCGCGGCCGCGACCGACGCGGGCGCCGCCCTGCGTGGCTCCGGCGGCGCCGGGGTGGCGTACGCCGCACTCCCGGCCGGCACCCCGCCCGACGACGTGCGGACCGTCGTAGACCGGCTCCGCCGGGTCTGCACCGGCCACGGCGGCAGCCTGGTCGTCGTGGACGCGCCGGCATCGGTGAAGGCTGCCGTCGACGTGTGGGGCCCGGTCCCCGCCCTCGACCTGATGCGCCGCGTGAAGGACCAGTTCGATCCGGACCACCGGCTGTCGCCGGGGCGCTACGTGGGAGGAATCTGATGCCCGAGACGACCGAGCACGACACCGGCGGCACCCTCGGCGAGATGGGCGGCATCGTCGACGACCAGATCGACTGGGGCCAGCCTGCGCCCGCGGGTGCGTTCGACGAGCACCACCCGCCGGACGCCGCCCTGATCGGCGACTGCGTCCACTGCGGCTTCTGCCTGCCGACCTGCCCGACGTACGTCCTGTGGGGTGAGGAGATGGACTCGCCCCGCGGCCGGATCTACCTGATGAAGGAGGGGCTCGAGGGCGAGCCCATGAGCGACGCGATGGTCTCGCACTGGGATGCCTGTCTCGGCTGCATGGCCTGCGTGACCGCGTGCCCGTCCGGGGTGCAGTACGACACCCTCATCGAGCAGACCCGTGCCCAGGTCGAGCGCAACCACGAGCGGTCGCCGAAGGACCGGGCGCTGCGGGGGCTGATCTTCGCGATCTTCCCGCACCCGAAGCGGCTGCGGCTGCTGCGCGGCCCGTTGCGCGTGATGCAGCGCACCGGCCTGGACCGGGCGATGCGCCGCACCGGCCTGCTGGAGCGGATGGCGCCCCAGCTCGCGGCCATGGAGAGCCTGGCCCCCCGCCTCGGCCGCCCCCAGCCGCTCCCGCCGCGCATCCACGCCCACGGTGAGCGCCGTGCCGTGGTCGGGCTCCTGACGGGGTGCGTCCAGGGCGCCTTCTTCCCCGGCGTGAACGCCGCCACCGCGCGGGTGCTCCAGGCCGAGGGCTGCGACGTCGTCGTGCCTGCGAAGCAGGGCTGCTGCGGGGCGCTGTCGGTGCACAACGGCCGCGAGACCGAGGCCCAGGGCTACGCCCGGGGGATCGTCGACGCCTTCGAGGCCGCCGGCGTCGAGCGGGTGGTCGTCAACGCCGCCGGCTGCGGCTCCACGATGAAGGACTACGCCCGACTGCTCGCCGACGACCCGGCGTACGCCGACCGGGCCGCCGCGTTCGCCGAGCGGGTCCGCGACGTCTCCGAGGTGCTCGACGAGCTCGGGCCGGTCGCGACGCGACACCCGCTCGAGCTGAGCGTGGCCTACCACGACGCCTGCCACCTCGCGCACGCCCAGGGGGTGCGGGCCCAGCCCCGGCGGCTGCTCGACGCCGTTCCCGGACTCGAGCTGCGCGAGATCGCCGAGGGCGAGCTGTGCTGCGGGTCCGCCGGCATCTACAACATCCTCAACCCCGAGCCGGCCCGCGAGCTCGGTGACCGCAAGGCCGCCAACATCGTCGCCACCGGCGCCGAGGTCCTCGTCACCGCGAACCCGGGCTGCCTGATGCAGGTGACCTCCGCCATCCAGAGATCGGGTCACCCGATGGGGATGGCCCACACGATCGAGGTGCTCGACGCCTCCATCCGCGGCCTGCCGGCCAGCACCCTCCGCGAGGGGACCCGCCCCTCGTCGTCCGACCAGCCTGACCCGTCCACAACCTCTCGGGAGTAGTCATGTTCCAGCAAGACCTGCAAGCCGTGGGGGACTCGCTCGCCCTGAGCGCCCTGTGCGCCCTGATCCCGCTCGCCGTCCTGTTCCTCCTGCTGGGCGGCCTCAAGGTGCGGGCCTGGGTCTCCGGCCTCGTCTCGCTGGCGGTGGCCCTGGTGGTGGCGGTCGTGCTGTTCGGCATGCCGGTCGGCCAGGGCATCAGCGCCGCCCTCGACGGCGGCCTGTTCGGCTTCTTCCCGATCCTGTGGATCGTCATCAACGCGGTCTGGATCTACAACCTCACGGTCTCCTCGGGCCACTTCGACGTGCTGCGGCGCTCGTTCGAGAAGGTCAGTCCGGACCAGCGGATCCAGGCGATCATCATCGCCTTCTGCTTCGGCGCCCTGCTCGAGGCGCTGGCGGGCTTCGGCACCCCGGTGGCGATCTCGGTCGTGATGCTGATGTCGCTCGGCTTCGAGCCGGTCAAGGCCGCCACCGTCGCCCTCGTGGCCAACACCGCGCCGGTCGCCTTCGGTGCCCTGGCGATCCCGATCGTCACGCTGGCCCCGATCGCCTCGGGCGTCAGCGACGACCCGCGCCTGTCGGACGCCAACGCGCTGCACACGCTCGGCTCCATGGTCGGCCGGCAGACGCCGATCCTGGCCCTGGTGGTGCCGCTCATCCTGGTCCTGATCGTCGACGGCCGCCGTGGCGTGCGCCAGACCTGGCTGCCGGCCCTGCTCTCGGGTGCGGTGTTCGCCGTCGCCCAGTTCGTGACGGCCAACTACATCTCGGTGCAGCTCACCGACATCGTCGCCGCCCTGCTGGCTGCCGGCTCCCTCGTCCTGCTCGTGCGCGTGTGGCAGCCCGCCGAGGTGCTCACGGCCGAGCCCGCCGACCGGGGGGTGCGCTCCCGGACGGGCTCGGCCGCGCCGCGGGGCGCCGGAGCCGTCCCGGCCGGCGGCACGACCACCGCCACGGGCGATCGCTCCGGTGCGGTCACCGGTCCCTCGGCCGACAACCGGACCGAGGTGCTGCGCGCCTACGCGCCGTACCTCGTGATCATCGTGATCTTCTCGATCACCAACATTCCCGCCGTCGTCGACTTCCTGGCCAAGGAGCCCTTCACCTACCTCTTCGACTGGCCGGGACTGGACATCGTCAACAGCGCGGGAGACCCCGTCCTCACGCAGTTCAAGCTCAACTGGCTGCCCGCGGCCGGCACCATGCTCGTCATCGCGGGCCTGGTCAGCATGGTGATCCTCAAGGTCAACCCCGCGCGGGCGCTCAAGACGTACGCCGACACCTACGTCGAGCTGCGCTCGGCGATCGTCACCGTGATGGCCGTGCTGGCCCTCGCCTACGTCATGAACCTGTCCGGCCAGACCGCCTCGCTGGGTGCCTGGCTGGCCGGGACGGGTGCGGCCTTCGCGATCATCTCGCCGGTCCTCGGCTGGATCGGTGTCGCGGTCACCGGCTCGGACACGTCGTCCAACTCGCTGTTCGGCGCCCTGCAGGTGCAGGCCGCGGCGAAGGCCGGGCTCGACCCCGTGCTGATGGCGGCCGCCAACTCGTCGGGCGGCGTGCTCGGCAAGATGGTCAGCCCGCAGAACCTCGCGATCGCCGCTGCCGCGGTGGGCATGTCCGGGCGCGAGGGCGAGATCTTCCGCAAGGTGATCGGCTGGAGCCTGCTCCTGCTGGTGCTGATGTGCCTGATCGTCGGTCTGCAGTCCACCGGCGTGCTGAGCTGGATGGTGCCGTAGGTCGTCGCGGGGAGGGTGGGTGGCATGACGGAAGAGGTCGCGTCGCGGTCGTCGTCGGTCCAGTCGGTCGACCGCGCGCTCGACGTGCTGGAGGCCCTGGCGCGGGCCGGGAAGCCGGTCGGGGTCGGCGAGCTCTCCGAGCTCACCGGGCTGCCCCAGGGCACGGCGCACCGCCTGCTGCAGAGCCTCCAGCAGCGCGGGTACGTGCGCCGCGACGCCGCCCGCAAGTACTCCGTCGGGACGTCGGCCATGCGCCTGGCCGACGCGGCGCAGCGCTCGCTGGCCCGCAGCTCCCGCCCGTTTCTCGCCGAGCTGGTGACGTTGTCCGGTGAGACCGCGAACCTCGCCGTGCTCGAGGGCGACGACATCGTCTACGTCGCCCAGGTGTCCTCACCGCACACCCTGCGGATGTTCGCCGAGGTCGGCCGGCACGTCCCGCCGCACTCGACCGCGGTCGGCAAGGTCCTGCTGGCGGCGATGCCGCGGGAGCGGGCGCTGGCCGTGCTCCGGCGCACCGGCCTCCCGGCGCGTACGCCCGCGACGATCACCGACCTCGACGCCTTCGTCGCCGAGCTCGACCTGGTCGCGGCCCAGGGCTGGGCGGCGGACGAGGAGGAGCAGGAGAGCGGCATCCGGTGCGTGGCCGTGCCCGTCCTCGGTTCGGGGCCGCCCGTGGCCGCGATGTCCCTCTCCGGCCCCGCGGACCGCTTCGCCGGCGGCCGGACCGAGGGGCTGGTGGCGGGGATGCAGCGCGTGGCGGCGGTCTTCGCGGCCGGCTGACGTCAGGCCGTCGCCAGCACCCCGACCCCCGCCCGGGCAGCTCGCCGCGGGGCGGCCGGCTTGCCGGAGGTCTCGTCGGGTCGGGGGTCGTCAGCGGGGAGTCGACGTACCAGAGCCCCGACCGCTTCCCTCCTTGCGACTACTCGCAGGCGAAGGCGAACTCGACCGTGCACGTGTCGGTGCCTTCCCCGCCGTCGGCGGTGTCGGTGCCGTTGCCGCCGTCGACCGTGTCGTCGCCGCCCCGCACGTCCATCACGTCGTCCCCGTCGTTGCCCTCGAAGACGTTCGCCAGGTCGTCGCCGCGGAGGTCGTCGTCGAAGAGCGAGCCGATGACGTTCTCGAGGGTGATCAGGACGTCGTTGCCCGTGCCCTCGGAGAAGCCGGCCTGCAGGTCCACGACGACGCGGCGCGAGGCCCCGGTGTAGTCGGCCGTGTCGTCACCCTCGCCGCCGGCGAGGAAGTCGCGGCTGCGGTCGCTGCCGCCGAACAGGACGTCGTCGCCGCCGCGGCCGTCGATCTCGTCGATGCTCTTGCCGGCGTCGACCCGGTTCGCCTCGCCGTCGCCGCGGATGCGGTCCGCGTACGTCGTACCGAGCACGTCCTCGAGCTCCGTCACGGTGTCGGTGGCCGCGCCGCCCGCGGTGCCGGCCTCGAGGTCGACGTCGACGCCCTCGGTCTCCAGGGAGAAGTCGATGAGGTCGGCACCCGGGCCGCCGTCGTGGGCGTCGGCGCCCACCGACGACCACAGGTGGTCGTCGCCCGCGTCGCCGGCGGACTCGTCGTCGCCGACACCCGGGTCGAGCACGTCGTCGCCGTCTCCGCCGGAGAGGCGGTCCTCGCCGCGGTCACCGAGCAGCACGTCGTCCCCGCCGGAGCCGGTGACGACGTCCTGGCCGAACGCACCGTCGATCACGTTGGGTTCGTCGTCCCCGGTCAGCACGTCGTCGAAGAGCGTGCCGGTGAGGTTCTCCAGACCGGTCAGGGTGTCGGTGCCCTGGCCGGTGGCGGTGCCGGTGCTGAGGTCGGCCTCCACGCCGGAGGGCGCCAGGTTGAACTGGAGCACATCCAGGCCCGGGCCGCCGTCGTAGTGGTCGTCGCCGGGACCGCCCTCGATCTCGTCGTCGCCGCCGCGGGCCTCGAGGACGTCGTCGCCCGCGTTGCCGTTGAGCTCGTTGGCGTCGTCGGTCCCCCGGATCACGTCGTCGTGCACGGAGCCGACCGCGTCCTCGACCCGGACCAGCGTGTCCGTGCCCTCGCCGACCGCGGTCCCGGCCGCCAGGTCCACCGTCACCGGGACGGCGGAGGTGGAGTAGTCCACCTGGTCGCGGTGGTCGAGCTTGAGGTCCAGGTTCCCGTCGCCGCCGTCGATGAGGTCGTCGCCCGGCCCGCCGGAGAGCTTGTCGACGCGGTCCGGGAGGGCGGAGTTCCGTCCGCCGCGGAGCACGTCGTCGCCCGCCATGCCGCGCAGGGTGTCCAGGCCGCGGCTGCCGCGCAACAGGTTGTCCGCGTCGTTGCCGGTGAGGACGTCGTTGCGGTTGGTGCCGGTCAGGTTCTCGATGCCCCTGAGGTGGTCGATGCCCGAGCCCTCGCTCGTGGCGAGACCGCTCTGCAGGTTGGCGGTCACCCGGCTGCGGATGCCCTCGAACGTGACCGCGTCGCTGCCCTCGCCGCCGTCGACCTCGTCGTCGCCCGTCCCGGCCACGAAGGTGTCGTCCCCGCCCAGGCCGCGCGCCACGTCGTCTCCGCCGGCGGTGTCGATCGTGTTGGCCGCCGCGGACCCGACGACGAGGTCGTCGTGGTCGCTGTCGGCCGTGACCGACTCGATGTCGGTGAGGGCGTCGCGACCCTGGCCCGTCGCGGTGCCGGCGGTCAGGTCGACCTCGATCCGGCCGTCGGCCTTCGGGTGCCGCCAGAGCACCACGGTGTCGCTTCCGGCCCCGCCGTCGACCCGGTCGTCCCAGGCCTCGGCGTCCTTGTCGCCGTACCGCGGGTCGCCGGTGAGCACGTCTGCCCCCGCCCCGCCCTCGAGCTCGTCGCTGCCCTCGTCGCCCTCGAGCTCGTCGTCCCCGGCCTGTCCCTCGACGTGGTCGGCGCTCGTGCCGCCGGAGAGCTGGTCGTCGCCGTCGTCGCCCGCCAGCTCGTCGGTGCCCGCCGCTCCGGAGAGGGAGTCGTCGCCCTCGTCGCCGGCGAGCGTGTCAGCTCCACTGCCCCCGCTGAGGCGGTCGTCGCCGCCACCGCCGGACAGGGTGTCCGCCTGACCGCCCCCGTCGAGCGCGTCGTCGCCATCGCCGCCCAGGAGCGTGTCGTCGTCGTAACCGCCGCTGACGTAGTCGTCGTCGTCCTCGCCGGCGATCCGGTCGCTGCCGTCGCCGCCGCGCAGGGTGTCCCGGCCGGGCCCGCCGCAGATCAGGTCGTCCCCGCCGCGCCCGTCGACCTCGTCGTGGCCGCCGAGGGTCACGATCACGTCGCGCCCCTCGGTGCCGTGCAGGTCGTCGTCGTCCGTCGTGCCGACGATCGTGGCCGCCGCGCCGAAGCAGGCCGGGGCGGCGGCGCTGGCCGACGGGACCGCGGTCCAGGGCGCGAGGAGGGTCAGGGTGGCGGCGGCGATCAGCGGCAGGGCTCGAATGGGGCGCATACCCGTCTGATGCAGCAGGCGGCGAGTTGGTTCGCGCCAGGTGCGGGGTGTCCGGGTCAGTCGCGGGCGGGCTCGATGACTCCCGAAACCTCGCCGAGCGCGATCCGCCCGCCGCCGGTGCCGGGCGCGGTGTAGCGCAGGGTGACGACGTCGCCGTCCTCGAGGAAGGTCCGGCCGTTGCCGAAGGGCTCCTTGCCGCCCCAGCTGAGCTCGAGGAACGACCCGCGCTGTCCCGGCTCGGGGCCGCTGATCGTGCCGGAGGCGTAGAGGTCGCCGGTGCGCAGCGAGGCGCCGTTGACGGTCAGGTGGGCGAGCATCTGCTCGGGGGACCAGTACATCGAGCGGTACGGCGGGCGACTGACGACCTCGCCGTCGAGCTCGACCTCGACGGCGATGTCGAGCCCGCGCGCGACGTCGGGACCGAGGTAGTCGAGCGGGCGCGGGTCCTGGCCCGGTAGGTCGCACCAGGCGGCCTCGAGCGCCTCGATCGGGGTCACCCAGTGAGAGATCGAGGTCGCGAACGACTTGCCGAGGAACGGCCCGAGCGGGACGTACTCCCACGCCTGGATGTCGCGGGCCGACCAGTCGTTGAGGCCGACGACGCCGAACACGTGGTCGGCGAACTCCTCGACCCGGACCCGGTCGCCGAGGGCGGTGCCGGTGCCCACCACGAAGCCCAGCTCGGCCTCGATGTCGAGGCGCACGCTCGCGCCGTACGTCGGCGTCGGCGGGCCCTCGCCGGTCGAGCCGGTCGAGAGCCGCTGGCCCATCGGCCGGACGACCGGGGTGCCGGAGGCGACCACCGTGCCCGCGCGGCCGTGGTAGCCGACGGGGAGGTGGCGCCAGTTGGGCAGCAGCGCCTCGCCGTCGGGGCGGAAGATGCGCCCGACGTTGGAGGCGTGGTCGAGCGAGGCGTAGAAGTCGACGTAGTCGGCGACCTCGACCGGCAGGTGCAGCGTCACGTCCGCGACCGGCCAGAGGTGCGGTTCGACCAGGTCGCGCTCGGTCTCGTCGCTCAGCAGCCCGGTGACCCAGGCGCGGACCGAGGTCCGGACCTGGCGGCCCTCGGCCATCAGCGCGTTGAGCGACGGCTCCTGGAAGACGTGGTGGACGTCGAGCATCTCGGCGGCCGCGACCGGGGAGAGGTCCAGGACGTGGTCGCCGATCCGCACGCCGACCCTGGGCTCCTCGCCGGGCCGCGAGAACACGCCGTACGGCAGGTTGTCGATGTCGAAGAGGGAGCCGGCGGCACCCTCGACCCAGGTGGTCATGAGTCCTCCAGGAGTCCGAGGGCGATCAGGTCGTCGAGCGGTTCCGTGACCGAGCAGGAGCCAAACGACGTGAACCAGCGGCGAGCGCCGGCCAGATCGGCCTCCCGCGCGGTCGCGGCGAGGGCGGCGCCGTCGCGCTCGTCCAGGGTGGCGGCGACCTCGTCCGGACCGGCGCCGTCGAAGGCGCGGCGGGTCGCGAGCAGCACGTTGAGGAAGCCGTGCTGGTCGGCCACCTCGCCGAAGCCGTTGTCGCCGGTGTGGCGCACGGCGTGGTGCAGGCCGGCCGTGCACTTGAACGCCGTCTCGCGGTCGAGCGCGGCATCGATCCAGCGGGCCAGGTCGGGCGGTGCCGGGACCTGCTCGGGGTCGGCCCCGCCGGTGCGGAACTTCAGCCGGAGCTCCTGCTCGGCCACAAGGTCAGCGGCGGCCAGCCAGCCCGCGGTCACGCCGACGTGCGGCAGCTCGACGTACACGGGCAGCTCGTCGTCGAGCGCGCCATCGGCGCGGGCGGCGTCCACCGCGGCGGCGACGCGACGGGCGTTGCCCGGCAGGTCGTCCAGGTCGCGCAGCGCGATCTCGAGCCCGGCCAGCTCGAGGCCGAGGCGGGCGCACAGCGCCGCCGGACCGACCACCTGGCCGGCGCCGCCGGTGACGACGACGGAGAGTCGGGCGGCGGAGCCGCGCAGGAGCGGGAGGTCCGTGTCGCGCACCACGAAGGTGCCGACCAGCCCGGCGTGCGGACGCTCGCGACGGGCCTCGTGGGCGGTCGCGGCCTCGAGCAGCGGCGCGTTGCCGGGCGGGAAGACCGCCGCGTCGTCGACGAGTCCGGCCCAGGCGGGTTCCATGGCGGGCGGCACGAGGCTACTCTAACCACGAACCATATAGCGGACGATAGTGTCCGACTATCGGATGAACGAGCGGCGGAGCACCCCATGGCGTACTACCGGCAGGTCGGCGACGTGCCCCAGAAGAGGCACACCCAGTTCCGCGACCCCGAGGGGCACCTCTACTACGAGGAGCTGATGGGGGAGGAGGGGTTCTCCTCAGACTCCGCGCTGCTCTACCACCGCGGTGTTCCGTCGGCCCTGGTCGACAGCCAGGTCTGGGAACTTCCCGACCAGAGCCGT
>JAOPXF010000312.1 GCA_025965295.1 Nocardioides sp. | reverse complement strand
GAGATCCCCGAGCAGGTCGTCCAGGTCAACGACGACGTCATGGTCAAGATCATCGACATCGACCTCGAGCGTCGCCGGATCTCGCTGTCGCTCAAGCAGGCCAACGAGACCGCCGCCGCGGCCGAGGTCGAGGACTTCGACCCGACGCTCTACGGCATGACCGCGACCTACGACGAGCAGGGCAACTACGTCTACCCCGAGGGCTTCGACCCCGAGACGGGCGAGTGGCTCGAGGGCTTCGACGACCAGCGCGCGGTGTGGGAGGAGCAGTACGCCAAGGCGCACGCTCGCTGGGAGGCCCACACCAAGCAGCAGGCCGAGGCCAAGGTCGCCGAGGCCGAGGCCGGCGAGGCGACGTCGTACTCCAGCTCCGCCGAGCCGGTGGCCGACGACGCGGACGCCGAGGGTGGCAGCACCGGTGGCGGCTCGCTCGCCTCCGACGAGGCGCTGCAGGCTCTCCGCGAGAAGCTCACGGGCGGCGCGAGCTGACCCGCTGAACCAAGACGAGGGCCCGGTCACCACACGGTGACCGGGCCCTCGTCCATGTCCGGTCCTCAGCGGTAGCTGCGGGCGATGACCTGTTCGACGCGGTCGAGCCAGGCGATGAAGGATGCCCGGTCGCCCGTGAAGCGCGGGTCCTTCATCCGGTAGTCGGGGTTGGTGCTCGTCCACATCTCGGTCCGGGTCCCGGGGAGCTCCGAGGTGGCCCCGAAGGTGCCGTCGACCGACTCGGACACCGACCGCACCCGGCCGGGGGCCGGGTCCACGACCTTGCCGATGACGGGGTCGAGGTTGATGCCGGTGGCGACCTGGAAATCATGCGGACGTTTCTGCGTGGCCTCTGTCGAGACCGATGTGCCGTTCTCGGCGCCGTAGTCGCAGAACACGTGGCGGCCGTCGGCCTCGAAGACGCCACCGCGGGCGTACTGCACCGGGCCCATCAGCCGGGTCAGGGCCGGGTCGTCGGCGTCGGGACAGTCGGCCGGCAGGTCGATCGGATGGGTCAACCAGGCCGGCCCGGCCTGGGCCAGGACGAGCCGCAGCACCGCCGACAGGTCGCCGACCGTGGCGGTGTCGTACATGTTGACGACCACGACGTAGTGGCCCGACCGGGCGAAGCCCTGCGCGCCGAAGAGACCGGTGGCGTAGAACGCCTCGTCGGCGATCCCCGGGAGATCCACCCGCTTGGTGCCGAGGACGTTGGGTTTGGTCCGCCGCTTGACCGTGCTCCAGAGCCCCGGGTCCATGGCGTAGCCGATCGTGGCCGAGGCGGCGTCGGTGCGGGGGCTGGCGATCCGGCACGAGGTCACCGAGGGGTACTCGAGGTCGAGCTCGTGCAGCTCGGCGACGTACTTCCGGTCGCGCTTGTCCACGAACGGCAACCAGTCCGCACGCGTGACGAGGTCGCAGGGGTCCACGGGGCCGGCGTCCTCGGTCCCCGCGGTGCCGTCGGTGCTCGTCGTGGCCGTGGGCTCCGTCGGGCCCGGGGACGCCGAGGACCCGGGGTCGTCGTTCCCCGAGCAGGCCGTCGCCCCGACCAGCACGGCCAGCGCGGTGGCGGTGGCGAGGGACGTACGTCGAATGCGCATGCCCTCTCCTGCCCCCTGTGGGCCCGCACGAAACGGCTCCGGTCAGCGAGCGCGCAGCCGCGCCTCCACCCGGCCGGTCAGGCCGCCGGCGCTCGTGGCGCGCACCGGTACCTCGAGGTGGTCACCGCGGGCCGCCCGTCCGGTGCGGCGCACCTCGACCCGGAGCGTCCAGCTCTCACCGCGGTGCAGCACCGGGGTCGTCATCGCGCCGCGCACCACCCGCCGAGTGATGTCGCGGCCGCCGTGGAAGTAACGGACGGCGAAGGCTCGGTTGCCGGCCGCCCCGCGCACCGGCAGCGCGCCCTTCTGCTCGCGGTTCCGGATCCGGACGAGGGCGCTGGCGGTGGCGCCGGCCCGCCCGAGCGAGATGCGGACGTGGTGGTCACGCCACGGCGCGCCCGCCGTGCGGATGTCGAGGCGTGGGCGCCGCGCGGGGGTCACGACGGAGACGCTGTCGGCGGTGCCGTTGCCGGCGCCGTCGGTCGCGGTGACCTCGAAGCCGGCGGGGTCGATCGGCCACGGGGTCCCCGACGGGACCGGCCCCTCGCAGGTCTGCAGGTTCGAGCCCCCGCGGTCGGTGCACGTGTAGTCGACGACGAGGGTGCCGGCGGGGTGCGGGGCGGCGCTGTCGAGGACGATCTCGATCTCGGGAGCGATCGCGTCGGGGGCGTCGTAGGTGAACGCGCGGTAGGAGAACCAGCCCTGGGCGGTGAGCGACCAGCGCTCGTCGCCGGCCGCTGTCACCTCGCTGGTGACGGGGGCGACTCGGTTGGATCCTTCGGGATAGCGGGCGTCCGACCAGCCGACGAGGGTGTCGCCGCCCGGCAGCCGCTGGGCGTTGCCGGCGAACGCGGAGTAGCGGTCCTGCGGGACGAAGCTCCGGACCAGGGTCGCGGTGTGGGCGACCTCGTCCAGGGCGTACTCCACGACCCGGGTCTGCGCCCGCGCGATCCGTGTGCCGCCGGGGTTGGCCGGGTCGGCGCACATGTCCGCGGTCTGCCCGCCGAGCGCGTTGGTGCCGTCGGAGCGGGAGCCGTTGTCGAAGACCAGCAGGTGGCCGTCGGGCAGGATCCGGGCGTCGTGCTGGGCGCAGAAGCCGCCGTACGGGTCGTCGAGGAACTGGAAGTCGCCGTCCGCTCCGCCCATCTTCCAGACGACGTCACCGGGGGCGAAGCCGTCGTGGGCGGTCGTGGCGATCCGCATCACCTGGCCGAGGTTGCGGAAGGAGGCGACGAGGTCGCCGTTCGGCTGCATCTCGACCGAGTTGATGTGGGCGTAGTCGCGGTAGGCCTTGAGGCCGAAGACGTAGCCCTCGCTGTCGGGGTCGGCGACGTGGTCCCGGCTCGACCAGGCGAAGTCGACGGTGCCGTCCGGCTCGACGATCTCGATGACGGCGTCGAGCCACTTCTCGCCGTTCGCCCGGTCGCCGTGGTGGTACCCGACCATCACGACCCGGCCGTCGTCGAGGTACTGCAGGTCGTGGAAGTCCGTGTCGTCGGGGACGATCCCGGCGGTGGCGTCCGGGCTGAGCCGGCGGGTGCCGGTGACCTGGTAGCGGTCGTCCAGCTCGAGCACCCGGTAGCCGTAGTCGGTGTCGTCCGGGCTGTCCTTCACCGGCTCGAAGTAGGTGTACGCGGGACCGTTGGGCTGCGCCTTGAAGTCGTGCGGCTCGAGGCCGGAGCGGACGAAGACCGGCACACCGTGCTCGTCGACGAGCGTCGCGTAGGACGTGACGGACAGGAAGCTGCCGAGGCCCAGGAAGACGTACGGCGGGGAGCCGGCGGGCCTGGCCCCGGCGGCCGCGAGCTCGGGGAACCCGGCCGGCAGGTAGATGAAGGACTGGTGCGAGGTGCCGCCGGCGTCCCGGATCGCGACGCTCACCTCGTCACCCTCCTCGAGGCCGGAGAGCTCGAGGGGTGAGCCGCTCTCGACCGGACGGCCGTCGACCGTGACGATCCCGTCCGGGTCGGTGGTGGAGGCGGTGACGGTCACGCTGCCACCGGTGGCCTCCGTGGTGCGGACGGCGTACCGGTCGACCGCCGGGTCGAAGGCCGGGTAGGTCGACACGCCGGTGCCGGTCACCGTCACGCTGTGGGTGGGCTGGTCGGCCGCCACCGAGGGGGTGGTCGCGAGCCCGAGCTGCAGGGCCGTCGTGGTCAGGAGGAGACCGAGGACGGTCCGCAGGTGCCGAGGCATGCGGTCACCCTAAGGCGACCGCATGCCCATTCAGCCGAAGAGGGCCGGGGAGCGGAACCGGCTGTCCTCGATGTGGGAGGCGGGCGGGCGCTGGGGCCCACGTCCGTCGTGGATGACGAGGCGGATCACCTCGAAGGTCGACACGGCCGCGACGGCCAGGAGAATCACGAAGAGGGTCATGGCAGTAATCATGCGCCGCATGTCTTCCTGCCACGAGTGGCAGGAAAGTCATGCTACATCGATTTCCTGCCAGATCTCTGGCACCATGGCGGGATGCTGACGAATGTGGCCGCACTGGTCTACGACGGCGTGGCGCCGTTCGAGCTCGGGGTGCTCTGCGAGGCCTTCGGGGTGGACCGCTCCGACGAGGGCCTGCCGGTGCTCGACTTCGCGGTCTGCGGCCCGGATGTCGGCCTCGTGCCCACGTCGACGGGTTTCTCGATCAACGTCGAGCAGGGTCTCGACCGGCTCGACGAGGCCGACCTGATCGCGGTGCCGGCGGTGCCGCACAGCGGTCTGGTGCCGGACGACGTGATCAAGGGGCTGCGCACCGCCCACGACCGCGGCGCGCGGATCATGTCGGTCTGCTCGGGTGCCTTCGTCCTCGGTGAGGCCGGACTGCTCGACGGCCTCGACTGCACGACCCACTGGCGCCACACCCAGGAGCTCGCCGAGCGCTTCCCGCGCGCGCACGTGGTGCCCGAGGTGCTCTACGTCGACGCCGGCCAGGTCATCACCAGCGCGGGCACCGCCGCCGGCATCGACGCGGCGCTGCACGTGTGGCGCCAGGAGTACGGCGCCGGGGTTGCCAGCGCGATCGCCCGGCGGATGGTGGTTCCGCCGCAGCGCGAGGGCGGCCAGGCGCAGTTCATCGCCCGGGCGGTGCCCGACTGCGACGTCGAGACGCTGGGCCCGCTGCTCCAGTGGATCACCGAGAACCTCCAGGAGGACCTCGACGTCGAGAGCCTCGCCCGGCGCTCGCTGATGTCGCCGCGCACGTTCGCGCGGCGCTTCCGCGCCGAGACCGGGGCCACCCCGCACGCCTGGGTCACCAGCCAGCGGGTGCTGCGCGCCGAGCTGCTGCTCGAGCAGAGCGACCGGCCGGTCGAGTGGATCGCCACCGAGGTCGGCTTCGGCAACGCCGCCACCCTGCGCCACCACTTCAGCCGGGTGCGGGGGCTCAGCCCCCAGCAGTACCGCCGCCGCTTCGCCTGCTGATCCCGCTCAGCCGGCGCCCGGGAGGTCGTGTCGCCGCACCTTGCCGGTGAGCGTGCGCGGCAGGTCGTCGAGGAACGTCCACGTCTTGGGTCGCTTGGGGGGAGCCAGCCGCTCGCGCGCGAACGCCGCGAGCTCGGCCTCGCCGACGCTCCCGACCACCGCGGCGCACACCCGGTAGCCCCAGTGCTCGTCGGGCACGCCGTACACCGCGACGTCCTCGACGCCGGGGTGCTCGCGCAGCGCGTGCTCGACCTCGAGCGGGTAGACGTTGACGCCGCCGGTGATGACCAGGTCGGCACGGCGGCCGTCGAGGTAGAGGTAGCCGTCTTCGTCCAGCCGGCCGACGTCGCCGACCGTGAACGCCGGGCCGTCGGGGGTGTCCCGCCAGGCGGCGGCCGTCTTGCCCGGGTCGCCGACGTAGCTGAACCTGGCATGCTCGGGGACCGCGCACCAGATGGTGCCGTCCGCGTCGAGGGTGAGGGTGCGACCGGGTCGGGCGCGCCCCACGGTGCCGGGCCGCTCGAGCCACTCCTCGCTCCGGCAGGCCGTGAACTGACCCTCGGTCGAGCCGTAGAACTCCCAGGTCGAGCCGTCCGGGAACAGCTCGACCAGCCGTCGCTTGATGGCCACGGGGCACGGTGCGCCGGCATGGGCGACCAGGCGGAACGACGAGAGGTCCGGCACGCCGACCTGGTCCCAGTGCGTGAAGAGCCGCTGAAGATGCGTCGGCACGCAGAACATCGACGTCGGCCGTTCCCGCTCGATCGTCTCGGTGACCCGCGCCGGGTCGAAGCCCGGTTGGTCGAGACCCGCCACCCGGCCGCCCGCGAGCACCGTGCCCATCGCGAACCGCAGCGGTGCCGAGTGGTGGAGCGGGCTGAGGACGAGGTTCACGTCCGAGTCGCGGAACCCCCACAGGTCGCGCTCCTCGGCGACCAGCGCCGTGGCGAGCTCGTCGCCCAGCAGCCCGCTGTCGACACCCTTCGGCGTGCCCGTGGTGCCGCTGGTGCAGTGCATCGGCCGCCGCCGCGGGAGGCCCCGACGGAAGCGGTCGGGCGTGTTCGCGACCATCTCGGCGACCTGCGCGTCGGTCTCGACGACCAGGTCGGGCTCGAGCGGGCCCAGGACCCGCTCGCGCTCGTACGCCGTCAGCCGCGGGTCGAGCGGGATCGGGGCCATCCCGGCGGCGAGCAGCGACATCACCAGGTCGAGGTAGCCGGGCGAGCCCGGCACCAGCAGGGCGACCCGGGAGCCCTCCCGGAGCTCGATGTGGCTCATGGGCCGACCCTAGGGGGCGGCATCGACGTCCAGGACAACGTCCGGGTGCGTCAATCGGCGTCCACGGTCTCGGCGACCGAGTCGAAGAAGGTGCGGGCGAGGGCGAGGAACGCCAATCGGTCGAGGTGGCGGCGCTTCGTCTGGCCGTAGGTGATCTTGGCGTCGACGTAGAGATGCGTGGCCGGGTCGAGGATGATCGTGTCGCCGCTGCCGTCCTCGCCGATGCTGACCATCCGGATCATGCCGGGCGGCCCGTCGTACATGTCGACGCCGTTCGGGTTCTTGCGGGTGCTCGCGTAGAAGTCCTCGAAGTAGTCGTCGGTGAGGTGGTAGGCCTCGAGCCGGAGGTCCGAGCCGGCCTCGACCTGGCGGTAGAGGCACCACTGGTGGCCGTCACCGTCGTCGCCACCGCGGGCGAGGTCGACCTTGCCGTAGGCCGCGGCGACCTCGCTGGCGCCGGGGGCGGGGCAGAGCCCGGGGACGTCGCGCTTCGCCGGGACCACGGAGGCGTCGACGTGCTTGCCGAGCTGGCGCAGCACCGCCACCAGCCGCTTGTCCTTCGTGCGCTTGTGGCCGGGCAGGATCGAGTTGACCTTCTCGTCGACCGACACGAACAGCCCGGTGGTGCCGACGATGCCGTAGGCGTCGCTCGAGATGAAGTCACCGGTGGTGTAGCCGAGGAAGCCCAGCTCGACGGTGGCGGGTGTGCCGCCAGCCCCCTTCAGCAGCTTGCGCAGGTTGGCGCTGAAGAAGGGGCCGGGGTAGTAGCCCCAGGTGATCGGTGCCTTGTCGGAGTCGTCGAAGCCCACCTCGCAGGCGTAGCGGGTCCGGTCGTCGCTGATCAGGATGCCGAGGTGGTTGATGAACCGGCGGGTCAGCACCGCGTGCCGCACCTGCTCCTTCGTCAGCATCTTGTGCCAGGTCTCCTCCGGCACCATGGCGCACGGGTCGAGGACCTCGGCCGTGGCGTCCTCCGTCGGGGTCGCACTCGGCGACGAGGTCGCGCTGCCGCTCGCGGTCGCCGATGTGGAGCCGGCGGTGTCCTCGGCCGGGTCGTCCGACGACCCCCCGGAGCAGCCGGACAGCAGCAGCGTCGAGGCGAGAAGGGTGGCGAGGATCGCATGAGTGGGGCGAGGCATGCCGTGGTGCTACCCACCGGCGGACCTCCACAAACCGCGCGTCCGGCAGGATGACCCACATGCGAGTGGGACTGACCGGCGGCATCGCCTCGGGCAAGAGCACGGTGTCGGCGATGCTGGCCGAGCTGGGCGCCGTCGTCATCGACGCCGACCAGCTCGCCCGCGAGGTGGTCGAGCGCGGCCCGCCGGGCCTGGCCCAGGTCGTCGCGGCCTTCGGGCCCGAGGTCCTCACTCCGGACGGCGACCTGGACCGCGCCAAGGTCGGCTCGATCGTCTTCAACGACGAGGCGAAGCGCAGGACCCTGGAGGG
>JAOPXF010000283.1 GCA_025965295.1 Nocardioides sp. | reverse complement strand
GTCGTCGGTCGCCTTGCCGGTGGCCTCCTTGGCCTTGCCGCCCAGGTTCTCGGCCTTGTTGCTCGCCTTGTCGCTGAAGCTCATCTGTAACCTCCCGGTCGTGGGTCTCGCCGCGTTCTGCGGCACTGACGCCCGTCCGTGCCCGATCACCGGCTACGCAAACCTCAGGACTCCGTCGTCGATGTCCTCGCGCCTGATCGTGCGCAGGTCGTGCAGGTAGTTCTGGCGCAGCTTCCACGGCTCGCGGTCGCCCTGCTTGGGCAGCGAGTCGAGAGCACGCAGGACGTAGCCGGACGAGAAGTCCATGAAGGGCTCCTCGCCCATGCCCTCCTCGGGCACCGGGACCGCGCTGCGCAGGCCGTGCTCGTCGAGGTGCGCGAGCAGCCGGCAGACGTACTGCGCGACCAGGTCGGCCTTGAGCGTCCAGGACGCGTTGGTGTAGCCGATCGTGAACGCGAAGTTCGGCACGCCGCTGAGCATCAGGGCCTTGTAGGCCATGGTCTCCGGGACCTTGATCGGCGCGCCGTCGACCGTGAGGTCGATGCCCCCGAACACCTTGAGGCTCAGGCCGGTCGCGGTGACGATGACGTCCGCCTCGAGCTCCTCGCCCGAGGTGAGCCGGATGCCCCTCTCGGTGAACGTCTCGATCGTGTCGGTGACGACCGAGGCGGTGCCGTCGCGGAGCGCCCGGAACAGGTCACCGTCGGGGACCAGGCAGAGGCGCTGGTCCCACGGGTCGTAGGTCGGTCTGAAGTGCACGTCGACGTCGATGTGCTCGGGCAGCTGCCTGATCGTGTTCTTGCGGATGAAGCCGCGCAGCACGTCGGGCCGCCTGCGGCTGAGCTGGTAGCTCGCCATCGCGACCAGGATGCTCTTCCACCGGATGAACGGGAACGACAGCCGCGCGGGGAGCCGCGCCAGCTTCTTCGCGACCGGGTCGCGGGCCGGCATCGACAGGACGTACGTCGGGGAGCGCTGCAGCATGGTCACGTGCCCGGCCTCGCCCGCCATCGCCGGCACCAGGGTGACCGCGGTGGCGCCGGAGCCGACGACGACGACCCGCTTGCCGGCGTAGTCGAGGCCCTCGGGCCAGTGCTGCGGGTGCACGATCGGGCCGGCGAAGTCGTCCTGGCCGGGGAACTCGGGGGCGTAGCCCTGGTCGTAGTCGTAGTAGCCGGAGCAGCCCCAGAGGAAGCCGGCGGTCAGCTGGGTGCGGCTTCCGGCGTGCTCGACGTCGACGGTCCACCGGGCGCTCGCCGAGTCCCACGAGGCGGCGACGACGCGGTGGTCGTAGCGGATCAGCCGGTCCACGCCGTACTCCTCGGCGACGTCGCGGACGTAGGCGAGGATCGACGGGCCGTCGGCGAGCGCGCGGTCGCCGCGCCAGGGTCGCCACTGGTAGCCGAGGGTGTACATGTCCGAGTCGGACCGGACGCCGGGGTAGCGGAACAGGTCCCAGGTGCCGCCGCTGACCGATCGGCTCTCGAGCAGCGCCACGCTCCGCCCGGGGTGCTGCTCGCGCAGCTGGCAGGCGGCACCGATGCCGGACAGGCCGGCGCCGACGATCAGGACGTCCACGTGTTCGGGGCTCACGCCCAGAAACCTAGCGCCCCGGTCAGCGGGCGTAGCGCTCCACGAACCGCGCCAGCAGCCGTGGCGGCTCGGTGACCACGCCGGTGCGGGCGCGGGCCAGCACCGTGTCGAGCTCCACCGGGTCGAAGTAGCCGTGGTGGCGGTAGACCTCGATCCGGTGCAGCAGGGCGGGCACGTCGAGCTCGGGGTGGAACTGCGTGGCGTAGACGTGCTCCCCGATGCGGAACGCCTGCACCGGGCAGGTGGCCGAGGAGGCCAGCAGCACCGCGCCCGCGGGGAGCACGGCTACGGCCTCCTTGTGACCGAGGAAGGCGTCGAACGCCGGTGGCAGGACTCCGAAGAGGTCGTCCGCGCGGCCGGCGTCCGTCAGCCGGACCTCGACGGCGCCGATGGGCTCGCCGTACGTCCGGTCCACCAGGCCGCCCGCGAGGGTGCCGAGCGTGCCGATGCCGTAGCACGCGCCGAGGAACGGGAAGTCCGCCGCGACCACCCGCGTGGCCAGCCCGCGGAGCTCGGCCTCGACGCGGTGCTGGACGTCGGACTTCAGCTCCGGCGGGTCGCTGACGTTGAAGGGGCCGCCGCCGAGCACGATCCCCGACCAGTCGGCGAGGTCGACCGCGCCGAGCGCGCCGCGCTCGAGGCGCACCCGGCGTACGTCGCGCTCGTCCAGGCCCGTGAAGCGCAGCACGGCGGCGTACTCGCTGTCGGCGACGTCGTCCTCGGCGCGGGTGCCGAGGAAGAGGAAGGGCTGCACAGGCAGATGGTGTCAGGCCCCGGTCAGGTCTGGACGGCCGCTCCGCTGTCGAGCAGGGCATCGACGTCCGCGACCCCCCACGCGGTCAGCGCCTCGCGGGTCTCGCTGCCGGCCGTCGGCGACGGCGGGGTGGTCAGCGTCGCCGCGGTGCGGGAGAAGCGCGGGGCGGGCCCCGGCTGGACCATCCCGTCCCGCTCGACGAAGACCTCGCGGGCCCTCATGTGCGGGTGGTCGGGCGCCTCGCTGAGCTTCACGATCGGCGCCACGCAGGCGTCGGTGCCGTCGAAGACCTCGGTCCACTCGGCCATCGTGCGGGTCCGGAACGTGTCCGCGATCAGTCCCCGCAGGGTCTCCGTGCTCGCGGGGTCGTAGCGGTCGGGGGCCTGCTCCCTGATACCGAGCAGCTCCACGAACACGTCGTAGAACTGCGGCTCCAGCGCACCGACCGACATGTGCCGCCCGTCAGCGGTCTCGTAGACGTCGTAGTACGGCGCGCCGCCGTCGAGCAGGTTGGCCGAGCGCTCCTCGGTGAACGTGCCGGCGGCCAGGAAGGCCGACGTCATCGCGTTGAGGTGGGCGGTGCCGTCGACGATCGCGGCGTCGACCACCTGGCCCTCGCCGCTGACCCTGACCTCGAGGAGCGCGGCGAGGATGCCGATCACGAGGTACGTCGACCCGCCGCCGAAGTCGCCGACCAGGTTGGCCGGGAAGTGCGGGCGCGACCTGTCCTGGCCCAGGCCGTGGAGCGTGCCGGTGATCGCGATGTAGTTCATGTCGTGGCCGGCGGCGTGCGCCAGCGGGCCCTCCTGTCCCCACCCGGTCATCCGGCCGTAGACCAGGCGCGCGTTGCGGGCCAGCGCCTCGTCGGGGCCGAGGCCGAGGCGCTCGGCAACGCCGGGGCGCATCCCCTCGACGAGCACGTCGGCCCGCTCGACCAGGTCGAGCACGGTGCGCACCGCATCCGGGGACTTCAGGTCCAGCGCGACGCTGGGCCGGCCGCGGTTGAGCAGGTTGTGCGGGCCGCCGGCGAGCAGCTGGGCGCCCGGCCGCTCGACGCGGATCACGTCGGCGCCGAGGTCGGCCAGGATCATGCAGGCGTGCGGGCCGGGACCGATACCGGCGATCTCGACGACCTTCACCCCGCGCAGCGGGCCCGTGCCCTGACCGAGTTCGTAGCTCATGCGCCGATCATGACGGCAGCACCCGCCGCAGGAACTTCCGGGTCTGCTCCTCGCGCGGGTCGGTGAAGATCCGGTCCGGCGGGCCCTGCTCGAGGATCCGGCCCTCGTGCAGGAAGCAGACGGTGGTCGCGACCTCGCGGGCGAAGCTCATCTCGTGGGTGGCCAGGATCATCGTCGTCCCCTGCCGGGCCAGGTCGCGCACGATCGTGAGCACCTCGCCGACCAGCTCGGGGTCGAGGGCTGCGGTGATCTCGTCGAGCAGCAGCAGCTCGGGGCGGGTGCACAGGGCGCGCACCAGTGCGGCCCGCTGCTGCTGGCCGCCGGAGAGCCGGTCGGGGTGCTTGAGGGCGTGCTCGGCGAGCCCGAACTGTCCGAGCAGTCCGTGCGCGCGCTCCTCGGCCTCGGCCCGGCTGAGCCCGTGCACCTTGCGGGGTGCGAGCGTGCAGTTGTCGAGCACGGTCAGGTGCGGGAACAGGTTGTAGGCCTGGAAGACCAGCCCCATCCGGCTGCGCACCTCCCGCGGGTCCACGCGAGGGTCGGAGATCTCCCGGCCGTCGAAGCGGATCACGCCGTCGTCGACCTGCTCGAGCAGGTTCAGGCAGCGCAGCAGCGTCGACTTGCCCGACCCCGACGAGCCGATCAGGCAGACCACGTCGTCGGTGTCGACGGCCAGATCGACGTCGTCGAGCACCACGCGGTCGCCGTACGACTTGCGCAGGCCCTCGAGCTCGAGCAGCGCGGTCATCGCGAACCCCGCTCGCGCTGGGTGGCGCGGCGGCCCAGCCAGTCGGTCACCCGCGCGAGCGGCACCGTCAGCGCGACGAAGAAGGCGGCCGTGACGAGGTACGGCGTGAAGTTGAAGTTGTAGTTGCCGTAGTCGGCGGCCACGTAGAGCGACTCGAAGACGCCGACGGTCCCGACCAGCGCGGTGTCCTTCTGCAGCGACACGAAGTCGTTGAGCAGCGGGGGCACGACCCGGCGCAGCGCCTGGGGCAGCACGACGAAGCGCATCGTCTGCGGGCGGCTGAGCCCGAGCGCCTCGGCGCTGGCCAGCTGGGAGGGGTGGATCGACTCGATCCCCGAGCGGATCACCTCGGCGACGTAGGCGCCGTACGACAGCACCAGCGCCGCGGTCCCGAGCCAGAAGAAGCTGGTGGTGATGCCCTGCAGCCGCAGCGCGGGGATCCCGAAGGCGAACAGGAACACCACCAAGATCGTCGGCATCCCGCGGAACAGGTCGGTGTAGAAGACGGCCAGGAAGCGGGCCGGGGTCAGCCACGGCGAGACGGTGCCGCGGGTGATCGCGACCAGGCCCCCGAGCAGCAGGATCAGCGGCTCGGCGACGAGGAACATCTTGACGTTGATCCAGAAGCCCTTGGCGATGTCCGGGAACGCGGCCCTGGCGTCCGGCCAGGACAGGAAGGTCTCGCGGAAGCGTGGCCACCCCGGCGAGCTGAGCACGCCGGCCAGCAGGGCGCCGATGACCACAACGGTGACCGCGGTGGCGACGACGACCCCCCGACGGTGCAGGGAACGACGCACCCGGGCCCTCTCGAGCTCACGCTCGCTGGGGGTCCAGGCGTCGGTCACCGCCGTCCGGGCAGGGTCACTGGATGACGGGGACATCGACCGTGTCGGAGAGCCACTTCGTCTCGAGCTCGTCCAGCGTGCCGTCGTCCCTCAGCTCGGCGAGCGCCTGGTTGACGCAGGGCACCAGGTCGCTGCCCTTGCCGAACAGCATGCCGAACTCCTCCTGCTCGCCGGCGGCCTGGAACTGCCCGACGATCGTGCTCCCCGGGATCTGGACCGCGGTGATGTAGAACGCGGTCGGCAGGTCGGCGACGATCGCGTCCACCTGGCCGTTGAGGAGTGCCTGCTTGGCGACGTTGGTGTTCGGGAAGACCAGCGGGTCCTCGTCGGGCTGGATCTCGTCACGGATCGCGGTGAGGCTGGTGGTGCCGGTCTGGGCGCCGAGCTTCAGGCCCTTGAGGTCGGCGAAGGACGTCGGCGTCGCACCGTTCTTCTTCAGCGTGATCACGGCCTGCGCCGCGGCGTAGTAGCCGTCGGAGAAGTCGACGACCTCGGCGCGCTTGGGCGTGATCGAGATCTGGTTGATGTCGAAGTCGAAGCGCTTCGTGCCGGGCGCGAAGGAGTTGTTGAACGGCACCTTGACCCAGGTGACGTCGCCCGCCGCGAAGCCCAGCCGGTCGGCCACGGCGTACGCGACCGCGGACTCGAAGCCCTTGCCGTTGGCCGGGTCGTTGTCGCTGAACCACGGCTCGTACGCCGGGGAGTCGGTCGCGATGGTGAGCTTGCCGTCCGTCAGGTAGGTCGCGTCCTGGGCACAGTCGGCGGCGGTCCTGGCGGTGCTCTCCTGCACGGTGCTGCTGCTGTCATCGGTCGGCGCGCAGGCCGCGACAGCGACGAGCGACAGCAGGGCAGGGACGAGGGCGAGGGATCCATGCATGCGCATGGCCTGATCGTAGGGTTTCAGTGGTGCGCGTGACCGTGCATCTCGTGAACCACTGCGTGACCGCGGCCACGGCCGATCATCCAGCGGTTGACCGGGACAGTCGCGACGAACGCGACCGCGAGCGACGCGACGAGCGTGACCCAGAAGAGGGCGTCCGCCAGGGTCGCGGTCATCGCGCCGGGCCAGGCCACGAGGAAGCCGTTGTCGACGATCTCCATGACCAGGATCGAGACGGTGTCG
>JAOPXF010000026.1 GCA_025965295.1 Nocardioides sp. | reverse complement strand
GTCGTCGAGCACGTAGTAGCGCCAGCGGGCGTCCTCCACCTGCTCGGAGAGGATCCGGTGCTCGTTGCGCTTGTCCAGCCAGGGGTCGGAACCAGGCTCCACGGTCTCGTCCATGGACACATCTTGCCGGGTGCCACCCCCGGTCCGGCACGCCCCCGGCGACAGCGCGCACACATCCGTTCAATTGTTGGGAAAGGCACCGCTCCGGGCCGACAGCAGGTACTTATCCCAACAATTGAACGGTTGCGGCCGGGGAGGTGCGCTACCTAGCCGTGACCTTACGGTCGGCGCGGATCGACTCCGTGCCCCGCTGGTAGAGGTGATCGGCACCCCGCGCGTACTCGACCTCCACCCGGACGAGATGGGCGACGCCGGGCCGGGTGGGAGCGAGCGTGACGAACAGGTAGTCGCTCTCGGGCGCCACTCCCTGAGTGAAGGACATCCCGGCCCGGACGGGATCGATGTCCTGGCAGTAGCGCTCCGGGTCGTGGACCGAGCCGATGGGGCTCTCGCCGGCCGCCAGGTGACAGACCGAGAAGCTGGCGCTGGCCCGGGCCGAGTTCCTGCTGAAGACGCCGTGAACACTGCTGATCGTCACGGTCTCGGGCTCGCCGTCGACCTTCGGGAAGATCACCGCGGTCGAGAGCGCTGCGTCGGCGACGGGGAGCGCGCCCATGCTGATCGAGTCGCCGAGGCCGCCGAAGACCGTCGGGTGGGTCCACCACCGCACGCCGAGTCCCGCGGCCACCAACGTGATGACCAGGGCGCCGACGACGAGGGCGACCCTCTTCGGCCGCCACCGCCGGTCCCGCGCCGCCGGGATCACGTCTGCGTCCACCGGACGACCGTATCAACGCGCCACCACCCCGTTCCTTGTTCTTCGGCCGGCGCGACTGGTCCAGACCGGGCGAGAAGACTTCGATTTGGGCGGAATCCCGCGGGACCCTACGCTGTTCCGGATGAAACGAAACCGTTTCGTTTCATCCGTGTAACAGGTCCAGGAGTGGCATGACCCCCGCCAGCGACACCGGCGTCGCCCGTCCCCGCGTCGAGGGCGACCGCGAGCTCGAGATCCTCGAGGCGACCCTCGAAGTGCTGGCCGACGTCGGTTACGACCGGCTCACGATGGACGCCGTCGCCACCCGGGCCAGGGCCTCCAAGGCCACGCTCTACCGCCGCTGGAACGGCAAGGTCACGCTGGTCATCGACGCCCTGATCGCGGTCAAGTCGCCCCCCGTCCTGCCCGACACCGGGAACCTGCGTGAGGACCTCATCGCCTCGTTCTGCGGGATGGGCGGTCTCACCGACGAGCGCTCCGTCGACACCTTCGCCAGCGTGCTCACGGCGATCACCCGCGACGCCGAGTTCGCCGCGGCGTTCCGGCGCGAGGTGATCGGCCCCAAGGCGGAGGCGTCCCGCACGATCTTCGCCCGGGCCAAGGCCCGCGGCGAGATTCCCGCGGACGTCGACCTCGACCTGCTCTCCCCGGCGCTCGCCGGGATCGTCCTGCACCGCATGTACCTCATGGGCGAGATGCCCGACGAGGCCCTGATCACCCGCGTCATCGACCAGATCATCCTGCCGGCGGCCACTCGTCCCGTCGCAGCCGCACCGACCGAGAAGGAAACCACGTGACCGACGTAGCCAACGTGGAGGACAGCACCAACGCCTCCGGCAAGAACCGTCATCTCGGGTGGGCACTCGTGCTCATCTCCGTCGCGCAGCTCATGGTGGTGCTCGACGGCACCATCGTGAACATCGCGCTCCCCTACATCCAGAGCGACCTCGACATCTCGACAGCGAACCTCCGCTGGGTCGTGACCGGCTATGCCCTCGCCTTCGGCAGCCTGCTGCTCCTCGGCGGCCGGCTCGGCGACCTCTACGGCCGCCGCAAGGTCTTCATGATCGGCCTGATCGTCTTCAGCATCGCCTCTCTCCTGGGTGGCCTCGCCACGAACGAGGGGCTGCTGCTCGCCGCCCGGGGCCTGCAGGGCCTCGGCGCGGCGCTCGCGTCGCCCGCCGCCCTGGCCCTGATCACCACGACGTTCCCCGCCGGTCCCGCCCGGAACCGAGCCTTCGCGGTGTACGCCGCGATGTCCGGCGTGGGCGCGGCCGTCGGCCTGCTGCTGGGCGGCTGGCTGACCGGCCTCGACAGCATCGCGGGCATCGACATGGAGGGCTGGCGGCTCACGCTGCTGATCAACACCCCGATCGGCATCGCCACCGCGCTGCTCGCGCCCCGCTTCCTGGCCGAGTCGGAGTCGCACCCCGGTGAGCTCGACGTGCGCGGCGCCGTCACCGGCACCGCCGGCCTGCTCGGCATCGTGTACGGCATCAGCCGCGCCGGCACCGAGGGCTGGGGCGACACCTGGACGATCATCAGCCTGGCCGCGGGTCTCGTGCTGCTGGGCACCTTCCTCATGCTGGAGCGCCGCGTCGAGCACCCGCTGCTGCCTGTGCGGGTCTTCAGCAACCGGACCCGGGCCGCCAGCTTCGTGGCGATGTTCTTCGCACCGGCGGCGATGTTCGCGATGTTCTACTACCTCAGCCAGTACATCCAGACCGTCATGGGCTACACCCCGCTGCGGGCCGGCGTCGCGTTCCTGCCGTTCTGCTTCGGCCTGGTCGCCGCGGCCGGCATCTCCTCGAGCCTCGTCAACCGCTTCGACCCCCGCTACCTCGCGGGCTTCGGCACCCTCCTGGCGGCGGCGGCGCTGTTCGGGTTCTCCCGGCTGCCCTACGACACCAGCTTCCCGGTGTCCGAGGTGACCGGCCACTACGCGAGCGACGTGCTGCCGTTCATCCTGATGATGTCGTTCGGCATGGGCCTGACGTTCGTCCCGCTCACGCTGACCGCAGTGCACCACCTGCGGGCCGAGGACTCCGGCATCGGGTCCGGAGTGCTCAACACCATGCAGCAGGTGGGCGGTGCCCTGGGACTCTCGCTGCTGAGCACGATCGCCACCCAGACGATCACCGACCGGGTCTCCGAGCTGAGCAAGGCGGCGGCCGCCGCCGGCGCTCACCTCACGCCCGACCAGCTCGCGGCGGCCCAGCAGGTCGTCGCGCACCAGGTGTTCACCGAGGGCTCGACGGATGCGTTCCTGTTCGGCGCCGGGCTGATGGTCCTCGCGTCGCTCGTCACCTGGCTGTTCCTCAACGTCAAGCACGAGGAGCTCGCGACCGACGGCCCCGAGGCCCCGGTCCACATCTGACCGCCAGAAACCGCTGACCCGCCCGTGTCTCGACAAGCTCGACAACCGAAGAGACGCGAGGCGGGTCAGCGTGATTTCAGGTGAGGGAGTCCTCGAGGGCCTTGATGAAGGCAGGCAGGTCGTCGGGCGTCCGGCTGGTGATCAGGTTGCCGTCGACGACGACCTCCTCGTCCACCCAGTCGCCACCGGCGTTGCGGACGTCGTCGGCCAGGCTGGCGTAGCTGGTGAGGCGCCGACCCTTCGCCAGGCCCGCCGAGACGAGCAACCACGGACCGTGGCAGATGACCGCCAGCGGCTTGCCGGCCTCGTCAGCGGCGCGCACGATGGCCTGGGCCTTCTCCTCGGTGCGGATCGTGTCGGCGTTGACCGTGCCACCGGGCACCACAACGGCGTCGACGGTGGCGACGTCGAGGTCGTCGAACGTGCCGTCGACCTCGATCAGCTGGGTCTTCTCCGTGTCGCCCTCGACCGCCTGGATCGGGTCGCTGTCGGACGAGTAGATCGACACCTCCGCTCCGGCCGCCCGCAGCGCGTCACGGGGCTGGACGAGCTCGGCCTCCTCGAAGTGGTCGGTGGCGATGATGGCGACCTTCTTGCCGGTCAGGTCGGTCACGGTCTGCTCCTCGGGGTCGTGGACGATGGTCTCCCCGACGTACCCACCGCGGCCGAGCGGATGCGCCAGCCGGGGCGGCCTCAGTCGGTGAGCTGGCCCGCCGCCGCGCGCAACAGCGCGAGCGACCGCCGGCTCCAGGAGTCGGACGCGCCGGCGAGCCCGCAGGTCGGGGAGATCACCAGCTGTCCGACGACCGTCGCCGGATCGAGACCGATCATGTCGAGCCAGCGCAGCACCGACTCGGTGACCTGCTTCTCGCTCGGCGGGGCCAGGGGGTCGACGGCCGGCACCATGCCGAGGGCGACGGTCTCTCCCGCCTCGAGGGCCTCGGCGAGCACGTCGTGGTCGGCGGCGCCGGTCATCGCCAGGTCGACCGAGAGACCCCGGGCGCCGGCCCCGCGGAGCAGCGCCAGCGGGGTGCCCGCGGCGCAGGAGTGCACCCACGGCTCGGCACCCTCGTCGGCGATCGCGGCGAGCACCCACCCGAGCGCCTCGGACGCCTCCGGGGGATGGACGACGCGGTGCCGCCCCCAGCCCGACGCGGTCGGCACCTTGCCCCCGAGCACGGCGGCGAGCGCGGGCTCGTCGACCTGGACGACCAGGCGGTCCACGCCCGGCAGGCGGCGGCGTACGTCGCGGACGTGGTGGCGAAGCCCCTCCGCGAGCGACTGCGCGAGCTCGCGCCGGGCGCCGTGGTCACTGAGGACCTTGTCGCCCCGCGGCTTCTCGACCGTCGCGGCGAGGGTCCAGGGCCCGGCGACCTGGATCTTGAAGGCGCCGGCGTAGCCCTCGGTCCGCTCCTC
>JAOPXF010000260.1 GCA_025965295.1 Nocardioides sp. | reverse complement strand
CCGAGGAGCGCAAGAAGCGGGTCGCCGACGCCGCCAAGATCCTCGGCCTCGAGGAGTTCCTCGAGCGCAAGCCGAAGGCCCTCTCCGGTGGTCAGCGCCAGCGCGTCGCCATGGGCCGCGCGATCGTCCGCAACCCGCAGGTCTTCTGCATGGACGAGCCGCTGTCGAACCTCGACGCCAAGATGCGCGTGCAGACCCGCACCGACATCGCCAAGCTCCAGGCCGACCTCGGGGTCACGACCGTCTACGTCACGCACGACCAGGTCGAGGCCATGACGATGGGCGACCGGGTCGCGGTCATGAAGCTCGGCGAGCTCCAGCAGGTCGACACCCCGCTCGGGCTCTACGACCGGCCGGTCAACCTGTTCGTGGCCGGCTTCATCGGCTCCCCGCAGATGAACCTGCTCGAGGCCACCGCCCACGACGGGCAGGCCAAGATCGGCGAGTTCCTCGTGCCCGTCGACCCCACCGCGTCGAAGAAGATGCAGGGCAACATCACCGTCGGCGTCCGGCCCGAGGCGTGGCGTCTGGTCTCCGAGGGCGAGGGCGGTCTGCCCGTGCGGGTGACCGTCGTCGAGGAGCTCGGCGCCGACGCGTTCGTCTACGGCTCCAGCGGTGTCGAGGGCACGCCCAACAACATCATCGTCCGGGTCACCGGCCGCGACTCCGTGCACAAGGGCGAGACGATCTACGTCACGACTGACCCGCAGCACGTGCACGTGTTCGACACCGAGTCGGGCGAGCGCCTCAGCGAATGATGTGACGACCCGCCGCGGGCGAGGGACGAACCCACGGCGTCGGGCGGCCAGGTCGAGCAAGCCCCGCGCCTGAGGGACGAAGGCGCGACGGGCGGGTCGAGACCCGGTGAGACGAGGCGGGGCGGTGACCACGGAGGTCACCGCCCTCTCTCGTGAGCGGGCTCGGCGGGATCTGCAGGTTCGGCTACATCTCGTGATGAAGCAGCACTTCCCAGGGTGAGGAGCACCTGGGAAGTGCAGGTTCGGCTACATCCCGTGATGAGACGACACGGCCTCAGGCCCGCTCAGCGGTGCGCCGGATCGCGTCCGCGAAGGTCTCGAAGAGCTCCGCGGGCATGTCGTGGCCCATGCCGTCGATGAGCAGCAGCTCCGCGCCCGGAACGGCCGCCGCGGTGGCGCGGCCGCCGGAGACGTGGACCATCCGGTCCGCCAGCCCGTGGATGACCAGCGTCGGGACTCGCACGCCGCGCAGCCGCGCGCCGCGGTTGGGCTGGGTGAGGACGGCCAGCATCTGCCGCATCACGCCGCTGGCGCTGACGCCGCGGTCGTAGGTCTCGCCGGCCCGCTTCTCCACGGCGTCGTCGGTCTGCGGAAAGCCCGGTGAGCCGATCAGCTTCCAGGTCTGGGCGCTGGTGCGCACGTACGCCGCCCGGCCGACACCGCGCGACCCGATCAGGACGGGCAGCAGCGACGGGTGCTGCCAGCCGACCGAGCGCTTCCCGGTCGTCGACATGATGCTGGTCAGGGACAGCACCCGGCGCGGCTGGTTGATCGCCATCGTCTGCACGATCATCCCGCCCATCGACACCCCCACGACGTGGGCGGCCTCGATGCCGAGGTGGTCCAGCAGCCCGAAGCCGTCCTCGGCCATGTCCGCGATGGAGTACGGCGCCCGGACCCGCCCGCCCGTGAAGGCGCGCACCAGCGTCGAGCGCTTGACCCGGCCGGGGAGCCGGGTGGAGCGACCGGTGTCGCGGTTGTCGTAGCGGATCACGAAGAAGCCGCGGGCCGCGAGCATCCGGCAGAGCTCGGGGTCCCACCAGTTCATCGGGCCGCCGAGCCCCATCACGAGCAGCAGCGGGTCGGCGTCGGGGTCGCCGAAGGTCTGGTAGCAGAGCTCGACGCCCTGATGAACCGGAGCGAAGCGCTCATCAGACACGGCGATCTCGGGTACGGGGTGGGAGCGCGACGCCATTCCCCAAGTCAAGCGCATGGAATCGAAAAGGACACATGATGACCGTATGTGCCGCCGATTGGGGCTCCCGAGTCGTAACGTCAGTTCCTGTGACCTCCTCGACACTGGCGTCGTTCCTGCTCCCCGAGGGCTTCCGGAGTCCGAGTCCCGGAGCCGTGCTGCGCGAGGGCAGCCTGGTGACCGAGGCCGGCCGCTATGCGCTGAGGTCCGTCGGTGACCGCCGGCTGCGCCGGAGCACGCCGTACGCCGGGAGGGCCGGCGAGCGGGTCAGCGAGCCGGTCATCCTGGTCCCCGGCTTCCTGGCCGGGGACACGTCACTCGCGCTGATGGCGCGGACCCTGCGTCAACGGGGCTTCCGGACCTACCGCTCCCACATCCGCGCCAACGTCGCCTGCACGTTGACCGCCGCCGCCCAGCTCGAGGCCCGGATCGAGTCGATCGCGATCCGGCGGGGGAGCCGCGTGCAGGTCGTGGGCCACAGCCTGGGCGGGATGCTCGCGCGCGGGCTCGCCGTACGCCGTCCGGACCTGGTCTCGGGCATCGTCACCCTGGGCAGCCCGATGCTCGCCCCCGGCGCCCACCACCGCTCTCTCGCGGCCAGCGTCGAGATGCTCGTCCGGCTGAGCCGGGCCGGCGTGCCGGGCCTGATGTCCGAGGACTGCGTGGGCGGCGCGTGCGCGCGGCAGAGCTTCGACGAGAGCCAGCTGCCGATCCCGGAGGACGTCTCGTTCACCGCGGTCTACAGCAAGCGGGACGGCATCGTCGACTGGCGGGCCTGCGTCGACCCGCTCGCGGTGCCCGTCGAGGTCTCGACGTCCCACGTCGGCATGGCGCTCGACCCGCGCGTCATCGACCACGTCACGTCGGCGCTGCGCCGCCAGGAGCTGGAGTCAGCCCTCGAAGTCGATCGCGGCGAAAGCGCGTAGCTTCTGGAGCCGGTGCTCCGAGCTGATCTTGCGGATCGTGCCGCTGCGCGAGCGCATCACGAGCGAGTCGGTCGTGCACCCTCCGGCGCGGTAGCGGACGCCGCGCATCAGGTCGCCGTCGGTGATGCCGGTGGCCACGAAGAAGCAGTCGTCGCCGGTGACCAGGTCATCGGTGGAGAGCACGAAGTCGGGGTCCAGGTTGTGGCCGGCGTCGAGGGCCTTCTGGCGCTCGTCGTCGTCCTGCGGCCACAGTCGGCCCTGGATGACGCCGCCCATGCACTTCATCGCGCAGGCGGCGATGATGCCCTCGGGCGTGCCCCCGATGCCGAGCAGCAGATCGATGCCGCTGTCCGGGCGGGCCGCCGAGATGGCGCCCGCGACGTCGCCGTCGACGATGAACTTGATCCGGGCGCCGGTGGCGCGGATCTCCTCCGCGAGCTTCTGGTGGCGGGGCCGGTCCAGCACGACGACGGTGACGTCGGAGGCACTGGAGCCCTTGGCCTTGGCGACCTGGTGGATGTTCTCGGCCACGGGGAGCCGGATGTCGACGACGTCGGCGGCCTCGGGGCCGGTGATGAGCTTCTCCATGTAGAACACGGCCGACGGGTCGTACATCGAGCCGCGCGGCGAGACCGCGAGCACGGACACGGCGTTGGTCATGCCCTTGGCGGTGAGGGTGGTGCCGTCGATCGGGTCGACCGCGACGTCGCACTCGGGTCCGGTGCCGTCGCCGACCTGCTCGCCGTTGTAGAGCATCGGGGCGTTGTCCTTCTCGCCCTCACCGATGACGACGACACCGTTCATGCCGATCGTCGAGATCATCACGCGCATCGCGTTCACCGCGACGCCGTCCGCGCCGTTCTTGTCGCCTCGGCCGACCCAGCGACCGGCGGCCATCGCGGCGGCCTCGGTCACGCGGACCAGCTCCAGCGCCAGGTTGCGGTCGGGGGACTCCGGGGCTGGCGACAGGCTCTCGGTCATACCCGGACTCTAGCGGCACGACGCCCGATCCCCGACCTGCTACGCCCCACACAGCGGCGCTCGCGACGGTCCCGGACCGGGCGACGTGCCGCGCGCGGGGGCGCTACGTGCGGTAGACCGCCACCTCATTCGCCTTGACGCTGAACGTCACCGGAACTCCCGGGGCCAGGTCGAGCTCGGCCGCGGCGAGGTGGGTGACCTCGGCCGCCAGGTCGCCGGCCCGCACCCGCACCTGGTCGCCGTGCGGCTCCAGCTCGGTGACGGTGACCGGCAGGCTGTTGCGCGGGCTGCCGCCCGGGGCGGTACGGAAGACCGAGACGGCGGAGGGCCGGAAGACCGCGACGACGTCGTCGCCGGGTCCGGGCGCCGGGTCGGTCGGGAGGCCGTGGACGACGACGCCCTCGCCGTGCACGGCGTCGTCCTGCCAGGTCCCGGCCAGCATGTTGAGCCCGGCGATCCGGGCGGCGAAGGCACTCCGCGGCCGGGCCAGCACCTCGCTGCTGGGGCCCGACTCGACGACCACGCCGCCCTCGAGGACCACCACCCGGTCGGCCAGCAGCAGGGCGTCGAGCACGTCGTGGGTGACCAGCACGACCGTCCGGTCGGCCAGCACCCGGCGCAGGGTCTGCCGCAGCGCCGGGGTGACGGCGACGTCGAGGGCGGCCATCGGCTCGTCGAGCAGGAGCAGGTCGGGCTCGGCGGCCAGGGCCCGCGCCACGGCCGCCCGCTGCGCCTGCCCGCCC
>JAOPXF010000021.1 GCA_025965295.1 Nocardioides sp. | reverse complement strand
GAGGAGCGGCAGTCGGCGATCGACTTCGCCCGCTACTGCCTGCCGCAGGTCTTCTTCTACGGAATGTTCGTGCTGGTCGGCCAGATCCTCAACTCGCGCAACCGCTTCGGGCCGATGATGTGGGCGCCGATCGCGAACAACGTGATCTCGGTGGCCGTGCTCGTCGCCTACCTGCTCACGTTCGGCCCGGTGGCCGACAGCGGCCTCACCTCGGCGTTCACCTCCGAGCAGGAGTTGCTGCTCGGCGTCGGGTCCACGCTCGGCATCGCGGCGCAGTTCCTCATCCTGGTGCCGTACCTGAAGCGGGCCGGTTTCACCTACCGTCCCCGCTTCGACTTCCGCGGCACCGGCCTGGGCCACACTCTGCGCCTGGGCATCTGGACCGTGCTGTTCGTGGTCGTCAACCAGGCGGCGTACTTCGTCGTGGTCAACCTCGCCTCCGGCGGCACGGTGAACGGCGGCGACGGCACCGGGCTCACGGTCTACTCGTCGACGTTCCTGATCATGATGGTGCCGCACTCGGTCATCACGGTCTCGCTCGCGACCGCGATCCTGCCCCGGCTCTCGGCCCTCTCGGCCCAGGGCGACCTGGCCGGCCTGGCCCGCTCGCTCGGCTCCGCGCTGCGCACCGCCCTCGCGGTCGTGCTGCCGTTCGCGGCGCTGCTGCCCCTGGTCGCGCCCGACATCGCCAACGTGATCCTGCACGGTGCCGCGCGCGCCGACTACCGGCTCTACGTCCCCTCGCTCGCGCTGTTCGGACCCGGCCTCGTCTTCTTCACCGTCCACTACCTGATGCTCCGAGGCTTCTACGCCCTCGAGCGCACGCGCACCGTCTTCTGGATCCAGTGCGGCGTCGCCCTGACCAACATCACGGTGGCGATCGTCCTGGTCGGCCACACGGACGCCGAGTTCACCTCACCGTCCCTGGTCCTCGCCTACGCGGCGTCGTACGCCGTCGGCTCGCTCGCGTCGTACGTCGTCCTGCGTCGGCTGGTCGGCGGCCTGGAGACGCCGCGGCTGGTCCGGTTCCTGGTCCGGATCGCGCTCGCGACCGCGGTCTCCACCGGTCTCGCGTTCGTGGTCGCGCACCTGCTCCACGGCCTGACCGACCAGCCCGGCTGGCCCCTGGCCCTGGGCCAGGGCACCGCGATCGCGTTGGTGGACGTCGCCGTCTTCCTCACCCTGGCGCGGCTGCTGCACCTCGAGGAGGTGACGTCCGTGATCGAGACCGTGACGCGGCGCCTGCCGTCCGCACGACGCGGGTGAACCGCCCTACGATGGGCCCTGGTCAGCCCACGAGTCGGTCCTGGCCCGGACGAACGGATCCAGAGGGGAGCTGCGTGCCGAACTCCATCCGGCCCGGCGACGTCCTCGCCGACCGTTACCGCCTCGTCGACCTGCTCACCGAGAGCGGGGCGGGACGCTTCTGGCGAGCCCACGACCGGGTGCTGGAGCGGCACGTCGCCCTGCACGTGATCGACGCCGACGACGAGCGGGCCCCGGGCCTGCTCGAGGCGGCCCGGCGCTCCGCGACGATCCTCGACCGGCACCTGCTCCGGGTCCTCGACGCCGACCAGGTGGACGGGCTGTGCTTCGTCGTCAACGAGTGGGGCTCGGGCACGTCGCTCGACATCATGCTGGCCAACGAGGGCCCGCTCGCCGCCCGGCGCGCCGCCTGGATCGTCGCCGAGGTGGCCTCGTCGATCGCGGTCGCCCACGCCGCCGGCGTCGCGCACGGCCGGCTGGTCCCCGAGAACGTCCTGGTCGACCGCACCGGCGCGGTCCGGGTCATCGGCTTCTCCGTCGACGCCGCCCTGCACGGCCTGCCGGCGGGCCGCACCTCCACGGACGTCGCCGACCTCGGTGGCCTGCTCTACTGCGCGCTGACCGGCCGGTGGCCGGGGGTCTCGAACTCCGACGTGCCTCCCGCCCCGCAGGAGCACGGCCGGGTGCTGCGACCGCGCCAGGTGCGCGCCGGCATCCCCCGCCCCCTCGACCTGCTCTGCGACGAGGTCGTGAACCCGTACGCCGCCCACGGCGGCCGCAGCCGCGACGCCCACGACCTCGACACGGCCCGGGGCATCGGCGACTACCTGAGCGAGTTCGTCGGCGACCCGACGGGGCTGGCCGAGGCCGAGGCGGCCGCCCACGCCGCCCGGCCGCACCACCAGACGGTCGTGCTGCCTCGCCTGCCCGACCCGGCCGCACCCGTCGAGAACCCCACCGGGTTCGAGCCCGAGCCGGAGCCCGAGCCAGAGGAGGGGCCGGAGGAGGGGCCCGATCCGACTCCACCCCCCGGGCCGACGGGCCCCGTGGAGCAGCCCACCCAGGCCGGGCTGCCGATCTTCGACGACGACAACGACGACGTCTCGTGGCTCACCGCGGGCACGACGCCCGCTCCCCCGCCGCCACCCTTCGACGAACCCCCCGAGCGGCCGCTCTTCGCCCCCGAGCCGAGCGACGGCCAGCCGGTCCGCCGGCCCCGGCCCGGCACCCAGACCACGACCGGCACCGGTGACTACTGGCCGTGGGAGACCGCCGGGCCGGGCACCGGCTCGGTGCCCGTCACCGAGGAGGACGACGGCGGCGAGGTCCCGGGCCGGAGCTGGCTGAGACTGGCCGCGGTGATCGGGGTCGGACTGCTGCTCCTCGTGGCCATCGTGGTCGCCTACAACCTGGGCCGGGGCAAGACCCCCCTGGGTGCCGAGCCCTCCGACGACCGCACCCCGACGACCCCGGCGACGACCCCGTCCGCCACCCCGCTCACCGGGCTGGTCGCCACCGACTTCGACCCGCAGGGCGACCCGCCCGACGAGAACCCCGAGCTCGCCCCGCTCGCCGTGGACGGCGACACCACCACGGCCTGGCGCACGATGACCTACCAGCAGAACTTCGGCCCGGGCGGTCTCAAGACCGGAGTAGGTCTGACCATCGACCTCGGGGCTCGCTCGGCCGTCAGCAGCGTCGACCTCACGCTGGTCGGCGCGCCGACCGGCGTCTCGCTCTACCTCACCGACCGGCTCCCCACCGAGGTCCGCGACCTGACCCCGGTCGCCGAGGAGACCATGTCGGGTCCCCGCAAGCGGGTGACGCTCGACGAGCCGGTCTCCGGTCGCTACCTGACGGTGTGGCTCACCTCGCTGCCCGAGACGGACGGCGGCTTCCGCGGCGAGGTCGCCGAGGTGGCGGTCCGGGGATGACCACCTCGCGCGACGAGCCCACCGAGCAGCCCACCGAGCAGCCCACCGACGCCGAGCTGCTCCGGGCGCACGTCGACGGCGACCCCGACGCCTTCGGCGAGCTGTTCGCCCGGCACCGGGACCGGCTCTGGGCGGTGGCGGTGCGCACCATGGGCAACCCTGTGGACGCCGCCGACGGGCTCCAGGACGGCCTGATCGCGGCGTTCCGCAGGGCCGGCTCGTTCCGCGGCGAGGCCGCCGTCACCACCTGGCTGCACCGGGTCGTGGTGAACGCCTGCCTCGACCGCCTGCGTGCCGCGAAGGTACGACGTACCGACGCGCTGCCCGACGACCTCGAGGAGTACGGCAACCGGGGCTCACTCGCGTCCGCCACCCACGCGTCCGAGGACCCCGCCGACCTGAGTGTGCGCGGGGAACGCCGCCGGGCCGTCCTGGACGCGCTGTCGACGCTGCCGGCCGAGCAGCGGGCCGCCCTCGTGCTGGTCGACATGGAGGGCTACCCCGTCGCGGAGGTGGCCGAGATGCTCGACTGCGCCGTCGGTACGGTCAAGTCCCGGTGCTCACGTGGCCGCGCCCGGCTCGCCGAGCTGCTGGGTGTCCTCGCCACCGATGGTGACCAGGACCACCCCCGACCGGGGAACCGGCCGGCCCCACGACCCGTCCGACCCCTGAAGGCTCCACGCGGCCCCCCGACCGAGCGCTGACCCGAGATCCCCCGTCCCGAGAGGAGGTGCCCCACGATGTCCGACGACGACCCCGACCTGACCCCCGAGCAGGAGCGAGAGGTACGCCGCCTCCTCGCCGACGCCCGGCACACCGAGCCCGTCCCCGGTGACGTCGCGGCGCGCCTCGACCGCGTGCTCGCCGAGCTCGCAGCGGGCGAGCCCGGCCCGACCCCGGTCACCACCCTGGCCTCGCGCCGTCGCCACCGCGCCGTCTCCGTGCTGGTCGCCGCCGCCGCGGTCGTCGTGGTCGGCATCGGCCTCGGGCAGGTCGTCGGCACCCGCGGCGGCGACGGCGACGCCGGCGGTGTGTCCGCGT
>JAOPXF010000206.1 GCA_025965295.1 Nocardioides sp. | reverse complement strand
TCAGCTCGGTGAGCAGGTCGAACTCGGTGCGGGTCAGGGACAGCTCGGTGCCGTTCTGGAAGGCGCGGCGCCCGTCGACGTCGACGGACAGCTCGCCGTGCTTGAGCACCTCGTGCTCGTCCTCCGGGGTGGTCACCGGTGCGGCGCCCCCGGGTGCGGCGCCCCCGGGCGCGGGGCCGCGGCGCGGGCGCCGGAACATGGCGTTGACGCGCGCCTTGAGCTCGCGGGGGCTGAACGGCTTGGAGATGAAGTCGTCGGCGCCGGTCTCGAGCCCGATCAGGCGCTCGACCTCGTCGTCGCGCGCGGTGATCATCACGACGTAGGCGTCGGTGAGCTCACGGATGCGGCGGCAGGCCTCGATCCCGTCGATCCCGGGCAGGCCCAGGTCGAGCGTGATCAGGTCGGGGTCGAGCTCCCGCACGGCCTCCACTCCGGCGAGGCCACTGTCCACGGCGGTCACGTTGAAACCCTGGGTGGACAGGGTGAATGTGATCAGCTCCCGGATGTCCTCGTCGTCCTCGACCACGAGGGCCTTGCGATCTTCACCGGAGGCTCCAGACGACATGTGCTGAATGATGCCAGAACTTGCCGGTTTCTTGAGGTTCCGCCGGGCCCCCCTTGAGTACCGGCGTGAAGACTGGGCTCGTCCGGAACCCCCGACCGTGCTGGAGCCCCCCTGATGATCACCTTCGACCGCTGCCGGCGCGCAGCGTGCGTCGTGCTGGTCGCGGTGTTCCTGGTGCTGGTCCCGAGCATGGCGACGGCGAGCTTCACCTCCACCAGCAAGGAGTCGACCCTGACCGTGTCCACGGACACGATGGAGCTGCCCACGACCGTGAAGGGCAGCTTCACGTGCACCAGCCCGGGGACCAGCGAGGCGATCTCCTTCAGCATCACGTCGTTCACCGACGCGGGCCCGACCGGCTCGACGTACACCTACACGCTGCTGCGCGGCACGACCGTCAAGTCCACCGGCACCAGCACGACGAGCGCGAAGACCCTGACCGGCAGCCAGCCCGACGACCGCGCGTCGACCACGTGGACGATGACGATCAGGGCCGGCCTGGCCGGCTGGACCGGCCCGGTGTACACGAAGACCGTGACCTGCAACAGCGCCTCCAGCTCGACCGGCACCTTCTGACCGCGAACCAACCGCCTCCTCCCAGCGTCTGACCTGTCAGGACCGTCGAGGGAGGCACGGATGCAACCAAGCGTGATCGCCCCTGTGCTGGCCACGGCCGTCGTCCTCGTCGGGCTGGTGGGCGTGCCGCCCGCGGACGCGGCGTCGTACACCTGCCACGGCCACCGCGCCACGATCGTCGGCACCCCCGGGGCCGACACCCTGCGCGGCACGCCGCGCCGCGACGTCATCGTCGGCCGGTCGGGTGACGACGTCATCTACGGTCGCGGCGGTGACGACCTGGTGTGCGGCGGCAAGGACGAGGACGTCCTGCGCGGCGGCCGCGGCGACGACGACCTGTACGGCGGCGGAGACCGCTACCAGTGGACGCCGGACGCGACGTACTTCTTCGGCGACCACCTCGACGGCGGCCCCGGTGACGACCTGCTCGACGCGGGCTACGACTCGGTGGCCCGCGGCAGCGGTGACCACCTGGGGACCCCCGACGTGCTCGACTTCGGCCACGGTGCGGGGGTCCGCGTGGATCTCGCCACGGGCCGGGCCACGGGCCAGGGGCACGACCTCCTCGTGGACTCGCCGGAGCTGGCCGTGACCGGCAGCGCCCACGACGACGTCCTGCGCGGCTCGGCCGGTCCGGACTGGCTCGACGGGGGCGCCGGCGACGACGAGGTGTACGGCGGCGGCGGCGTCGACTCGCTGGTGTCGCGCAGCGGCGCGGACACGTTGAGCGGGGGCGCCGACCGGGACGACCTGGTGGTGGACTCATCCGGGCGGACGTCGGTCGACGGCGGACCGGGACTCGACGTGATCCACTACGCCGCCGTGGTCGAGGGCAGTGCCGTGAGCGGCGGGCCAGGCACCGATGTCCTCGACTGGTCGGCGACGAGCAGCGCGGAGGCGACTCTGGACATCGTCGCGGGCACGCTGACCCAGGACGGCGAGACGGTGGCGATCCGCGGCCTCGAGCGCTGGCGGCTGGCGGCAGACCGGCTGACGGTCCGCGGCACCGAGGGACCCGACTACCTCGACGTGGCCCGGGCGTCGACCACGATGACGCTCCTCGGCGGCGACGATCGGGTGACCGCGAGCGGCACGGGCGACGACACGGTCGACGGGGGAGACGGCACCGACTTCGCCGACCTCGGCGGCGGCGCCAACTCCTGCACGGGGGTCGAGCTCGGTCCCTGCTGACCCCACGGATCTCACAGGAACCCCACAGGTTCGCCCCACGTTCGACCGAGACCGGGGCCGCACACTGGAGCGGTGACCGACACCGCAGATCTGGGACGCCGAGCGCGTCGCGACGCCGGCGTCCGGCTGGCCGCTGGGTCGACGCTGTGGCTGGGCCTGCTGCTGGTGACGTACTGGTGGGTGTCCGGTGGTGGTGTGCAGGATCTCGGCACCCGGACCGGCGCCCTGACCTCGGTGGGCCGGCTCTCCGGTCTGGTGGCGTCGGTGCTGCTGCTGGCTCAGGTGGCGCTGATGGCTCGCGTCCCCGTGCTGGAGTCGGCGTTCGGGCAGGATCGGCTCGCACGCCTCCACCGGCTGGTCGGCTTCACCTCGTTCAACCTGATGCTCGTCCACGTCGTGCTGATCACCTGGGGGTACGCCGGGAGCTCGCTGCTGCAGACGCCCGCCACGTTCTGGGACCTCACCGTGCACTACCCGGCGATGCTGATCGCGGACGCGGGGGCGGCCTGCCTGCTCATGGTCGTGGTCACCAGCGTCCGCGCGGCTCGGCGTCGGCTGCGCTATGAGTCCTGGCACCTCCTGCACCTCTACGCCTACCTCGGCGTCGCGCTCGCCCTGCCGCACCAGCTGTGGACCGGGCAGGAGCTCGTCTCCTCGCCCGGACGGACCGTCTTCTGGTGGACGGCCTGGGCGACGGCCGCCGCGTCGGTCCTGGTCTGGCGGGTCGGACTGCCACTCATCCGCAACCTGCGCCACCAGCTCCGGGTCACCGCGGTCGTGCACGAGGCACCCGGCGTCGTCTCGGTCCACCTGGCCGGCCGGCGGCTGGACCGCCTGCGGGTCGACGCGGGCCAGTTCCTGTCGTGGCGGTTCCTGGGCCGGCAGGGGTGGACCCGGGCCAACCCGTACTCGCTGTCGGCCGCTCCCGATGGGAGCAGCCTGCGGATCACCGTCGGTGCCGTCGGCGACGGCAGCGGCACGCTGGCCTCCCTCCGACCCGGTGACCGGGTGCTGTTCGAGGGCCCGCACGGCCGGCTGAGCGCGCGGACCCGCACCCGGCGCAGGATCGCCCTGATCGGCGCCGGCGTCGGGATGGCCCCGATCCGGGCTCTCGCCGAAGGCCTGGACTACGCGCCGGGGGAGGCCATCCTGCTCAACCGCTACACCCAGGACCCGTTGTTCGCCCGCGAGATCGACGTACTCGCCCGTGAGCGTGGGCTGCAGGTCCTGTGGCTCGCGGGGCGACGACGCGACCCGGAGTCCTGGCTCGGGGACGGCCTCGGCGGGGTGAGCGACCTCGACGCCCTGCGGTTCTGGATCCCGGACCTCCCCGAACGCGACGTCTACGTGTGCGGCCCCGCGCCCTGGGCCGACCTCGTGAGCGCCGACCTCCTGCGGGCCGGGCTGCCGCCCGACCGCCTCCACCTCGAGAGCTTCCAGTGGTGACCAGATGAGACGCATCGTCCTGTGGGGGCTGAGCACGCTCTCCGCCCTCGTCCTGCTCTTCGGCTACAGCACCTCCACGTCGGGTCCGACCGGCATCGGGCCGTCGACGTCCGTCTACTCCGGCAAGGTCGCCGGGGCTGCCTCCACGCCGTCCTCCACCCCGTCGTCCACCCCGGAAGCCACCCCCCAATCCACGCCGGGCGCCGCGATCCCGTCACCGACGCCGAGCACGGTCACGGGCGCCGTCGCCCAGACGCAGTGGGGGCCGGTGCAGGTCGAGCTGACCGTCGACGGCACGTCGATCACGCAGGTGGACGTGCTGCAGTACCCGAGCGGCAACTCGCGGGACGCCGAGATCAACAGCGTCGCGCTCCCGATCCTGATCCAGGAGACGCTCGACGCCCAGAACGCCCGGATCGACATGGTCAGCGGCGCCACGGTGACGAGCACGGGTTACCTGCAGTCGCTCCAGAGCGCGATCGACCAGGTGAGCGCGTGACCGTGTGGCGCCGCGTCGAGCAGGTGATGGGCATGCCCATCAGCATCGCCCTGCGTGGGCGGCATGCCGGCGACGTCGTGGGGGAGACCGCGTGGGCGGTGGTGCTCCACGAGCTGCGTGAGGTCGACCGGGTCTTCAGCACCTACCGCCCCGACTCGCACGTCTCGCGGCTCGGCCGCGGCGAGATCACGCTCGGCGACTGCCCACCCGAGGTCGCCGAGGTGCTCGGTCTGGGTGAGGCCGCGCGCCTCGAGTCCGCCGGGGCCTTCGACGTACGTCGACGCGACGCCGGCGGCCGTGTCCTGCTCGACCCGAGCGGAGTGGTCAAGGGCTGGGCCGTGCAGCGCGCCTCGGCGGCGCTCGACCGGCTCGAGGACACCGACTACTGCCTCTCGGCGGGTGGCGACCTGGTCTGCCGCGTCGTCGACCCCGACGTCCCGGACTGGCAGATCGGCATCGAGGACCCCCGGGACCCGGCTCGCCTGGTCGCCCGCATCCCGGTGCGCAGGGGAGCGGTGGCAACCTCCGGGCTCCAGCACCGCGGCGGGCACATCGTCGACGCCCGCACGGGTGCGGTCCCCTCCGGTGTCGCGTCGGTCACGGTGGTCGCGGACGACCTCACCTGGGCCGACATCGACGCCACCGCCGCCTTCGCCCAGGGGAGTGGTGCGCTCGACTGGCTGCAGACCCGGCCGCGCCGCAGCGGCGTGGTGGTCCGCGAGGACGGCACCGCGGAGGTCTTCGCGACCGCCTGAGCACGGTTGCTCTACAGTCCCATCGTGAGTGCTCAAGCCCCGTCCACCGTGATCCTGATCCGTGCCGAGCGGTTCATCCCCAACCCCGCCACCGCGGCCGACAACGCGTTCCAGCGAGACCTCCCGGAGGGGCAGTCCGACGAGGCGACGTCAACCATGGCCCTGGCCGAGATGGACGCCGTCGCCCAGGCCCTCCGGGACGCCGGTGTGACCGTCCACGTCTTCGAGGACGAGGACCACACGCGCCCGGACAGCGTCTTCCCGAACAACTGGCTCTCCACGCACGCGGGCGGCATGATCGCGGTCTACCCGATGTACGCGTCCAACCGACGACACGAGCGGCGCGCGGACGTCCTGGAGCTGCTCAAGTCGCAGTACCGGGTCCAGACGATCGTCGACTACTCCGGGCTCGAGCCGGACGGCATCTTCCTCGAGGGCACCGGTGCGATGGTCCTCGACCACGTGTCGCGGGTCGCCTACACCGCACGCAGCTACCGCGCCGACACGCACGTGCTCGAGCGCTTCTGCACCGACTTCGGCTACGAGCCGATGGCCTTCGACGCGGTCGACTCCTCGGGCGTGCCCGTCTATCACACCAACGTGATCGCCTGCATCGGCACCGACGTCGCGATGATCTCCCTGGAGATGATCCCGGACCTGCAGCGCCGTGCCGAGGTCCGCGCGCGGCTCTCGATCAACGGCCGGACGGTCGTCGAGCTGACCGAGCAGCAGATCCGCGAGTTCGCCGGCAACGCCGTCGAGCTGTGCGGTCGTACGCCGGAGGGCCGGCGCCGCTACATCATGGCCATGTCGGCCCGGGCCCGGCGGAGCCTGCGTCCCGACCAGGTCGCGGCGATCGAGGAGTCCTGCGAGATCGTCGCCATCGACATCCCCACGATCGAGCTGGCCGGCGGGTCCGTGCGCTGCATGATCGCCGGGGTCCACCTCGACCGGCGCCCGGCCGCAGTCCCCGAGCTGACCGAGGCGGTGCTGGCGATCAACGAGGACCACCCGGTCACCCTCGACGGGCGGTACGTCGACACCCGGGTCAGCGCGGACTGACCTGCACCCAGTCCGCTTCAGCACGCGGCCGAGCCAGATGGCTGCGCCGATGAGGACCGAGGAACAGGAACGGCCATGAGTTGCACGCGGTTCATGCCGGCGAGGTCGCTTCGCAGGTCGTCCTGGGCCCACGCGGTTCGTCCATGCCGACCTGCTCAGGTGTGAGGGACAATCAGGAGCGCGGATCCTTAGACTCGGGATCCTGAGTTGTCAGGCATTCAGGCCTGCATGCCCACGGGTGTCCATGCTCGCGAAGGGCGAATAGCAGTTGTTTAGGTCGCGCCCATCGGGGCATGATTCCACCAAACTAGGGCACCAGCGGTTCGAGTAGGTCAGGCCACTTGGCTGCGCCCCTCACGGAAGCATTCACCATGCAATCACTTCTCGGGAAATACAAGAACGCACTGGCCTCATTATTTGCCGGAGCTCTCATCCTCGCAGGCAACACAGCCGTCGCGGCGTCGACTTCTGGCGCATCCGCTGCCGACGCCTCTCATTCTCAACGGTCCGTGTCTCCGGGCACTCGGCTAGCTTCGCTCGATGGCTGGCTGGTCGGGCCCGACGGTCGGCCCCTGACCGGGCAGGAGCTGAGCCTCGGATACGCGTCGTCTGCATCATCGACATCAGATGTCGCGATCACGCGGTTTGCAACAGCCGTCACTGAATCGGACGGTTCCTTCCGCCTGTCTGGCGACGTACCGGACCTGCGAGGCAATGCTGCAACCATGACCGGTACCTGGGCACAGCTTGAGTTGGCCGGAGGCGGGGTCGCCTACAATTTCCCTGCGCTCATTGACGAGGCCGACCCGTCGCAGCTGCGATTGAGGATCTCCGCCGATACTCCCGTCGTGGTCAACGCGCAGGCCGCCAACGGTTACGAGCTCGTGCTGAGTCCCGGTCGTGGGGCGGTCGCCGTCACTGCAGATTCGGCTGCTGCCTCCGCCGGCGGCCCCGGTTCCACCCGCAGGATGGGGAACGTTGCTGTCCGGGGCGCCGGGTCCTCTGCGGTTGCGGCGGCCGTCGACGACGGCGGGACGCTCGCGCCTGTTCCGCCTGGGGAGACGGAGACAGGTGAGATGACTACCGGCACCGCCTCCGACACTGCGGATGGGGTAGACGGTACGGATTGCGCCTCCGGATACTCCAAGACGTGGATCAACCAAGACAAGTTCAAACAGGGCTGGGTCCCCAGCAAGTGGATGCGGACTCGGTCGAAGGGCCACCTCCGCTGGGAGGTCGAGCGCACCAACGAGACGACCATGCAGGTCGCTTATACGACCCCCTCATCCGGGTGGGCTGGAGGCTTCACTGGCTCCAGAACCCAGAGCAGCAGCATCAGTTGGAAGCCGTCGGTGGGGAACGACGCCTGGAAGGTGTTCAAGATCCACTGGGAGTACCAGCGCCAACGTGCTGAGTGCGTGTACTTCGAGCCCGAAACCGGATACACCAGCATCTATTGGCTGAACCATTGGCGGTGGAGCCCCACACGAGTCACCGGGAACAAGCTCTTGGATACCAAGTCGGCGGTCACGTGCGGATCCGGTGCCCGGTATCGCGACACCTTCGGCGCGGAAACTTCCGTCGCCCGAGGCAGCGTCGTGACCTTCAGCGGTTGGTTCACTGTCGCCGGCGTCAAGCTGGACGCTCGAAGCGCAGACGGGGACTATGAGAAGTTCAGCATCTGGCCGAACGCGAACACGAACGTGACGGCGTGTGGGAACAACGATGAGCCGCTGTACGCAGATTTGGTCCAGGAGGTGAACTGACGATGCGCGCTCGGCGTCCCGCCGCCGAGGTGGACCTGAACGAGTCATCGAAGGCGCCCTCCTTTTGCTCGAACGGTGCACGGGGGAGCGAGGACGCCGAGAAGGCGGCGAGGAGCGTGCGCGCGAACACGTCTTCCGAGAAGTTCCCGATCGAGTCTCCTGAAGGTCGAGGACTGCAGCGGTGGCCCCTGATCGCCGTCGCTGCAGGGATTGCTCTGCTCGTGGCTGCAGCGCTGGTCGTCAATCCCGGAAGTCACGGTGACGGTGATCCGTCAGCGGATGGAGCAGTGAAGGGCGACGCCTTACGGGTCCCCCCCTTCCATGCGTGGGTGGTGGACTACCCCCTCGGGACGACGTTCACCGACGGACTCGAGCGGTTGGTGAACACCGGCTCGGACCCGGCCACCATCCGCCGCGTGGAGCTTCTCGGTGACGACGTCCCGTTCGAGATCGTGGGCGCCATGTACGCCGGAGAGCACCGCAAGGTCGGCTCGCTCCAGCTGAGCAAGGGATTCCCGCCCGATCGACCGGGACTGCTCGGGCCTGTACAGCCACTCGAGGGCGCCGTCGTGGAGCCTGATGACGAACTCGGTCTCGAGCTCCTCCTGGGACTGCGCGTCATCGAGGAGGGGTACGCCGAGCGGACCGGTATCCGCGTCTACTACGA